>CAZDQE010000034.1:0-23423 GCA_964507395.1 uncultured Eubacteriales bacterium
TTGCCACCGAGGGATTTTAAGTCCCTTGCGTCTGCCTATTCCGCCACACCGGCAAGTGTGATTATTATTATATGATATTCCGCAAAGCAGAAAATATTAACAACGAGTATTATAAAACAAAAAATCTTTCTTGTCAATAGCAGAAAGCAAAACTGCCGACTAAAATAAGCACAGCGAGAAAAACCGAAAGAACTTTTTCCGAAACTTTATTCCTCTTTCTGCAAATTTCTACAATACCTGCTAATTACAGAACTTTAATATTTTCAGTCAATTGAAAAGGGAAAAATTTAATGTTTTTTAATTATTGAATAAATGTTAATTTTCTTTAAAAAGTTTTAGTATTTATTTTACTTTTATAAGGGTGTGTGGTAAAATATATGCATAAAAATATGTGTGGCGGGAGGTTCACATTAATGAATAAAAAATGGAGTAAAAAGAAGAAAATAATAGCGGCTGTTATTATTGCAGCGGTTCTTGCGCTTGTTGCGGCTGTTCTGTACATAGCATTCAAGCCCGAGGACCCTACAGAAACTCAGATTCATGAAATTCAGACAGGCGATATTACTGAAACCTTTGACACAACGGCAGTCGTACAGTCATCAAATCAGAAGACTTTTGCGATTTATGACGGTGTGAAGGTAAAAGAGGTAAACGTAAGAGTAGGTGACAATGTGAAGAAGGGCGACGTGCTCGCAACCTTTGACACAACATCTCTCAATGCTCTTCTTACAGAAAAAAGAGAAGCATATAACACTGCACAGCAGGCATATAACGACTATCTCAACGGTTCTTACTCTGCGAAGAGTCAGACGGAAGAAATTGAAAAGCAGATTTCTTCTCTTGAAAAGGAAATAGAAAAGCTTGAAGCTACTGTTTCAGAAGAGAAGAAAGCCGCAAGCGAGGAAACTGTCGCAGAGTCAGAGGTAAGCAAAGACGAGCTTCAGGAGCTGAGAGAAGCTCTCAATGCTCTTCTCGGTGACAATAAGCTCAGCGAAGCAGTTGTTAACAGACTTCTTTCATCTGACAGCGCAACTGCACAGATGGTAGAAGCTGTTAAGGGACTTCTTTCTTCAGCTACGATTGATATGTCAGCAATTCAGTCAATGACAGGCTCAATAATGTCTGAAAATGAAAAGCTTCTTGTTGAGAAGGAGCTTAATCTTGTTCAGCTCAATGTTCAGAAGAGTATGCTTTCGGCGCAGTCGTCAGATTCTCTCAAGACTGTTTATAAAACAATTGCAGAATCAGCATATAAGGCTTATGAAGAAATGGCAACTCAGGTCAATTCGCTCAACAGCGGTTGGATTGCAGAGGATGACGGTTTTGTCCGCGAGGTGAACATCAAAGCAGGCGAAACATATGTAAGTTCAGATTCATCATCTTCTTCAAGTCTTGATATTTCGTCAATTCTTGCATCTGTTACAAGCGGAAGCTACGATATTTCAAGTATTGTTTCATCTCTCGCAGGAACTTCGCAGAGCGGTATTGTTGTTGAATATTATCCTCTGGAGGCAACCTTTGAGGTAAGCAAATATGATATTTCAAAGGTCTATATGGACCAGAAGGTTACGGTTACAACTGCAGACGGAAACGAGTATGATGCGGTTGTTAACTATATCAGTGCTGTCGCAGATGCATCAGGCAGCTCATTCAGTATCAATTCTCTTATGGGAACGGGTTCAGGCTCAGGCAACACAATTACAGCAAAGGTTGAAATTGAAAATGCTGACAGAAGCGTGATTATCGGTATGGATGTTGAGCTTTCGGCAGCTCTTGACACAAAGGAAAACGTGACGCTCGTACCTGTTGAAGCTATTCAGTATGATAACGAAAACGGATATTACGTTTTCAAGTATGACGAGAAAGAAAAGGTTATCAACAGACAAACTGTCCTTGTGGGTCTTTTTGACGGCTCAAACTATGAAGTTCTCGACGGACTCAGTGCAGGTGACAAGATTGTCCGTGCTCCCAAACTTACTATGGAAGACGGTCAGAGCGTTGTTCCGAAAGGATGAGTAGAGCGTGAATATTATTGAAAATATCAGAATTGCCGTCTACAGCATAAAGACTAATATCATGCGTTCTCTTCTGACAATGCTGGGTATTATAATCGGTGTTGCAGCAGTTATCGCAGTTGTAACTGTAGGTAACGGCGGACGTGATTATATTATCAACATGCTCAGCAGTATGGGCTCCAGCATGATAACAATTACAGTGAAATCTGAGGCAGCACCCGATGAGTTTATCTCAAATGCGGACATAAAGGCTCTCAGAAAAATTGAAGGCGTAGAATGTATTTCACCTATAGGTTATGCAATAGGCTCGGGCTCAACAGACAAAACAGGCATTGATATGGCGATTGCAATCGGCGGAAACACTGATTTGCAGACGGTAATGATGGCAAAAACAAAACAGGGCAGATTTTTCTCAGAGGAAGAATATGATTCCGCGGCAAAGGTTTGCGTAATGCCCAATATTATGGCATCTATGATTTTCGGTACGACAGATTGCATAGGCAAATATTTTAATTTTAACCTTAATAACCAGACGGTACAGCTTAAGGTTATAGGTCTTTACGATGCAGCGGCATCTGAGGATATGGCTGACATGATGATGGAAAGCATGTCAGGTATGGCTAATATGGATATGGCAAGTGCCGTTATGCTTATGGTACCTCAGACTCTTCTTGACAGCATGAACGGTACATCTGACCAGTACAACATGATTTATGTTACTGCAGAAGATGACAGTCAGCTTGATGCGGTAGGAAATATTGTTTCAAACGTGCTTTATGCAAGAAACAACAATTTCGGTTCAGACATTTATCTTGTTCAGAACATGGCAACTTATATTGATATGATGGACAGCGTTATCAGAATTCTTACGATTTTCATTGCAGGTGTCAGTGCAATTTCTCTTCTTGTAGGCGGTATCGGTGTTATGAATATTATGCTGGTTTCCGTTACTGAGAGAACACGTGAAATAGGCATCCGAAAATCTCTTGGTGCAAAGACTTCGACAATTTTGTTCCAGTTCCTTACAGAGTCGGTGATACTATGTCTGATCGGCGGTGTTGTAGGACTTATGCTGGGTGTTGTAGGCGCGTATTCAATAGCAAGCATTATGGATATCAGTGTATCTTTGCAGGCAAGTACAGTTCTGATTGCCGTAGGTTTCTCAAGTGCAATCGGTATTTTCTTCGGAATTTATCCTGCAAGACGTGCTGCAAAGATGCTTCCCATTGATGCGCTCAGACACGAATAAATGGGAGGTTAAATTATGGCTTTAATTGAAATTAAAGATGTTTATAAAATTTATAATCCCGGTGAAAACGAGGTAAGAGCTCTTGACGGCGTAAGCCTTGAAATCAATGAGGGAGAGTTCGTTGCAATTATCGGTCAGTCAGGCTCAGGTAAATCGACACTTATGAACATGCTGGGACTTCTTGACAGACCTACAAGCGGTGAATATTTTCTCTCGGGAAGAGATGTTTCAACTCTTACCGATGATGAGCAATCGGAAATCAGAAATAAACAGATAGGCTTTATTTTTCAGGGATTTAACCTGATTTCAAGCTTGACTGCAATCGGCAATGTTGAACTTCCTCTTGTTTACAGAGGCATGAAAAAGGAAGAAAGAAATAAGCTTTCACTTGAAGCTCTTGAAAGAGTCGGTCTCGGAAAAAGACTTCATCACAGACCGTCACAGATGTCAGGCGGTCAGCAGCAGAGGGTTGCAATCGCAAGAGCGGTTGCGGCAAGGCCACCTGTAATTCTTGCCGATGAGCCGACAGGTAACCTTGATTCATCTTCGGGTAAAGAGGTTATGCGTATTTTACATGAGCTCAGTGACGAGGGAAGAACGATAATTCTTATTACTCATGACAATGAAATCGCTGAGGAAGCAAACAGAATCATAAGAATTCAGGACGGAAAAATCGTCAGCGACAGAATAAAATAAAAAAATTCAGTAATGCCCACTTTAAATGTGGGCATTTTTGTTGCAATAAAAATTTTTATGATGTAGAATAAAAGAAGAAAGGCGGGGTGGAAATGAGTCCGAAATATTGTCCTGTATGTGAAATTAAAAAGTATGTCCGTTCAAAGAGATTGAATCAGCCTGTAACAGAGAAATATAATAACGGTGTAGCACTTACACCGCCTATGGGTTGGTCAAGCTGGAATCTTTTCAAATACAAAATTAACGAAGACCTGATTAAAGAAATTGCCGTTGCAATGGCAAAAAGCGGTCTTGGTGAAGCGGGATATAAATATGTCAATATTGATGACTGCTGGCAGAACTCTTCCCGCGATGAAAGCGGAAGGCTTCAAACAGATTTCATCACTTTTCCGTCAGGGATAAAGAGCCTGAATGATTACGTGAATTCTCTCGGACTGAAACTCGGTATTTATTCTTCCAACGGCACTCACACATGCGAGGATTATCCTGCGTCTCTCGGTAATGAGAGAATTGATGCAGATACTTTTGCAGAGTGGGGTGTAGAGTATTTCAAGTATGATTTCTGTCACAATGTTCCTGTGCCGACTTCCGCACCGTGGATTATTAAGGTGAATGCAGGAGAAAAGTCAGGACGAGATTTTTACGAAGCAACTGCAACAGATGCCGTGCTTTCAGGCGATGCGTGCCTTGTAAAGGATGAAAAAGCAGAAGGCACCTACTGCATAAAAGGACTTTGCTCAAACGGCGGCAGTGCTGAATTCGGAAACATTGTTGCAGAAAAAGCAGGAAAGTATGTTCTCACTCTGACTGTCAGCAAAACAAAAAAAGAAAGAAAATTTCTTGTGATTTCCGTAAATTCAAAGAAAGAATATTATCTTGACGTACCTGTTATGAATATGTATACTCCTGAACACAGATTTCAGCTTGAAATTTATCTTGAGGCAGGGCAGAATACTATCAAACTTTATAATCCCATTGCATCAAAGCAGGACAGTGCATTTTTCCAGTATAAGCTTATGGGCGGGGAACTGAAACGAGCTACAAAAGAATATGCAGAAAGGAACGGCACGGAAGAAAGAAAAATTATCTTTTCAATTTGTGAATGGGGAAGAAACAAGCCGTGGCACTGGGGAATGGAAGCAGGTAACCTGTGGAGAACTACTCCTGACATTGTACCGGATTGGAAGAGTGTACTTGCACTTTATGAATTTACAGTAAGGCTTGGTAAGTATGCAGGTCCCGGCGGTTGGAATGACCCCGATATGCTTGAGGTCGGCAACGGAAATCTGACACATGAGGAAAACAAGAGTCATTTCTCTCTTTGGTGTATGATGTGCGCCCCTCTTATTCTCGGAAATGATATAAGAAAATTTATCAAGTCAGACGGCACCGTTGACACTGACAGTAAAATTTATCAGATACTGACAAATAAAAATCTTATTGCCGTTAATCAGGATATTCTGGGAATTCCCTGCAGAAAGGTCAAGGGCTTTTCTCGTTCACCTTTTGTTGATGTGCTGTTGAAGCCTCTTGACGGAAAGAGAGCCGCGGTTTGTGTTTTCAACAAAGGAAGCGGCAGAAAAACTGTTAAAATTCAGATTGACAAGCTGACAGATTTTGCAGATGTAAATATTGACAGGAAAGATAAATATAGTATTCTCAACTGTTGGACGGGAGAAAAATCAGAGGGAAAAGAAATTTTGTCTGTTAACGAAAAGCATGGCTGTGAAGTATTTATAATTTCATAAAACTGAAAACGCTCACCAAACGATGAGATTTGGTGAGCGTTAATTTTTAATTAAGGTATGTTTCGATATATTCGTAAAACAGTCTGTCTGCTGTTGCGACATTTTCTGCATCTTCATAAAGTCCGTGTCCTGAGTTCGGATAAGCGTTGAAATCGTATTTGATTCCGTATTTTTCAAGAGCATCTCTGAGCTTTTCTGCATTTGAGAAGGGTACGATGTTGTCAACCATGCCGTGATTTATGACTGTAGGAACGGTGTTTTCGTCAACATACTTGAGGGGCGAAACCTCCCAAAGGGCATCCTTTGCAAGTGCACGTGTTTCAAAGGTGTGATCGTATCCGCATGCCCATGAAAGAACCTGAGCAACGTAGTTTTCATCACCGAGACCGTTATCGAAATAATATGCATCCTCGCTGAGGTCTGTGGGACCGCAATAGCTTACTACGGCAGACGGTTTTATTGCAGAAACTTCATCGCGGGAATAAGCGTAGAGAAGAGAAAGATGGCCGCCTGCTGAACCGCCTGTCAGAAGCATTTTATTGATGTCTGTTCCGTTTTCTTCGCCGAGAGATTTTATCTTATCAACTGCTGACTGAATGTCATCCATAATGTCCTGCAAGTCAACGTCATCAGAGATGTATCTGTAATTTACTGCCGCAGCAGCGTATCCCATTTCCGAAAGTTCTTCCAGCTTTGAATTGAATTCGGATTTGTCACCGCCAAGCCATGCACCGCCGTGAATCATCAGCACAAGACCGACACTTTCTTTTCCTGTAGGAAGATAAAGGTTGAGGGTGTGTCTTTCATGAGTGCCGTATGAAACTTCCTCAAACTTAACAGTAACGTTTTTGAAGGTCGGAATTCCGAGAAAGCTTAAAATACTCATAATTATTGAAAGCAAAAATGAAAATATTTTCTGAAACATATTGATCATCCTTTTCTGTTGAGCTTGTTTTATTTTATATCAAGCCCACAGCTTTTGTCAACAGTTCAGATGCTTTTCTTTTTCACAGCAATAAAAAATATTATGTAAAAGCTGATGAAGAGAAGAGAAAAATTGTACTTGCTCTGAAAGAGGATTATGAAGCCGAGAACGGAAATAGGGAAAACTGTTATGCAGGAAATTATGAGAATGATTTTTTCTGCTTTTTCAAAGCTCATTCTGATTCTCAGAAAATTTTCAAGAATTTTTCCGCCGTCGAGAGGCTCACAAGGCAGAAGATTAAACAGCGCGATTGCAAGATTGATTTTTGAAAAATATGTGCCGAAAAAAATGAAAAATAATATCAGATTTACAAGTGGTCCTGCAAAAGCGCATAGGATTTCTCTCTTGAAGCTGAGTGTATTTTCCGAGCGTCTTTCTATTCTCATTCCGAAAGGGCTCAGACAAATTTCTCTAGGCTTTTCGTTGCTTAAAAGCAATACTGTGAGATGTCCCGTTTCGTGAAGAAGCCCTGTCAGAATACACAGAAAAACAGAGCCTGTTTTGTCAAAAATTCCGATTAACGCAACCGTCAGTGCAAAGAAAAAGCTGATGCGTATTTTCGTATCTTTAAATTTTATTGTCATTTACGTCCAGAACATAGAGAGGATTGACTTTTTCTCCGCCAATTTCAATTACAAAGTGAAGGTGAGGGCCCGTTGACCTGCCTGTCGAACCTACAAGTGCAATTGTTTCTCCTGCTCTTACAACCATTCCTTCTTCGGCAACAATTTCCGAACAGTGCAGATATCGGGTTACAAGTCCGTCTGAGTGAGTAAGTTCAATATAATTTCCGCTTGTATCATCATAATCAACACGGGAAACAGTTCCGTAGTATGCAGCCTTTATTTTTTCACCTTCGTCTGCGGCAATGTCAATGCCTGAATGAAAGGAAAAAACGTCAGTAACAGGATTTATTCTGTAGCCGAAGGGCGAAGAAATTGTACCGCTGACAGGTACGCATATTTCGCTTGAAATGTAGTAGGGAGAAAATGATGTTCCCGTTTGTGCAGAGAAAACAGATATATCGTCACCGCCCTGAGGAAGAGTTGCATAGCTTTTTATTTTTGCCCAGACCTCCGTAACGGTCATGTCATTTTTCATAATCTGAGTGTAGCTTTCTTTAAGCAGCTCAAAGTTATTGGGGGAAACTTTCTTTACGGCAAAAAGGCCTCCTATGAGTAAAGCTGTAACAACAAACTGTACAAAGATAATGTGGGTGAAATAGTCTTTTTTCTTTTCATTTTCTTTTTTCTTCCTTCTGCGGAAGTCAGCGTTGGTAACATTAATAATTTCTTTTTCACTTGTTTCAGACATGAAAACACCTCCATGCAAAATTTTATGCATGAAGGTGTTTTTTTATTCTGTTATTTCGTCCTCTTCTTCTCCGTCTTCACCCGGAACATAAGGAATTTCGGCAATAACTTCAAATTTCCTGCCTCTTGTCCAGATTCCCGGAGTGATTCTTACCGCGAAACCGCATCCGCCGGGCATAATCCACTCATGCATAGGAGCCTCGGGAATTCCGAAAGCAGAAAGCAGATACATGATAACTCCGCCATGAGTGAAAATTGCTGTTTTCGTCGTGCCTGTCTTTAAAAGACCGTCAACGATTTTTATGAAGCAATTTGCCACTCTGTTTGCAAAAGCATCGTTACTCTCGCCAAAAGGCGGTTCAACGCCCTGTTCGCCCGAAAGCCAGCGTGCGAAAAGCTCATTTTCTTTAAGCTCTTCTGCTGTTTTTCCCTCATATTCACCGAAATTATATTCGATAAGGTCGTTTATAACAATTGCCTGCTTATCGGGGTGAATGAGCTCAGCAGTTTTTCTGCATCTTTTAAGCGGGCTTGTGAAAACAGCTTGGACATCGGGATAGTCATAATCCTTTTTCATCTGCTCGATCTGCTTTATGCCGTCGTCACTCAGCTCAACATCAGTATGACCGATGTATTTTCCCTCAAGATTTGAGTCGGTAAGACCGTTTCTGTAAAAATAAATATAATATGATTTCATCTGTATTTTTTATCCTTTGATAAGTGCGTTATAAAGTCTGATATAATCGTTTGCAGACTTCTTCCAGCTATTGTCACATTCCATAGCACGTTTCACAAGCGTTTTCCAGCCCTCAGGATTTCTGTATCCTTCAAGAGCACGGCGGATCGTGTACATCATATCGTGAGCATTGTAGCTTGCGAAGGTGAAGCCGTTACCCTCGTTGTCACCGCTGTCTGAAATTGAGTCCTTAAGACCGCCGGTTTCTCTGACGATGGGAATTGAACCATAGCGAAGAGCAACCATCTGTGACAGACCGCATGGTTCACTCTTTGACGGCATAAGGAAGAGATCGGTACCTGCATAAATTTTCTTTGCAAGGTCGGGAATAAAGCCGAGTGTAAGGCCAACCTTGTCAGGATATTTTTCTGCAAGATATTTGAAGAAGTTTTCATACTGCCAGTCACCTGAGCCGAGAACTACAAGCTGCATATCCTCTGTGCAGAGAAGCTCTTCCATAACTGTTTTAACAAGGTCAAGACCTTTGTGGTCAACAAGACGTGAAACAATACCCATAAGAGGAACGTCTGCACGCTGAGGAAGTCCGAAGTGTTCCTGTAATTTCTGCTTGTTAACTGCTTTCTTTGAAAAATCTTCTGCAGAGAAATTCTCATAAATGTTATTGTCGGTTTCAGGGTCATAAAGAACTGTGTCAATGCCGTTGAGAATACCGCTGAGCTTGAACTGCTTATCACGGAGAATTCCGTCAAGTCCGTGGCTGAACCAGGGGTCAAGAATTTCTTCTGAATAAGTGGGGCTTACGGTTGTAACTGCGTTTGCACATTCAATTGCGCCTTTCATGAAGTTTACGTCTCCGTCGTAGTCGAGAATTCCTGCGTGTTCATCGCCGATTCCTACCACGTCAGCAAGAAGCTCTCTGCCGTAAACACCCTGATATGCAATGTTGTGGATTGTGAAAATCGTTTTGATGTTTTCATATCCCGGTCTGTTTGCATAGAAAAGTGAATAGTAAACGGGAGTGAGCGCAGACTGCCAGTCGTTACAGTGGATTATGTCAGGCTTTAAACCGATATGCGGAAGCATTTCGAGAACTGCACGGGCAAAGAATGCGTATCTTTCTGCGTCATCGTAGTGACCGTAAATTCCGCCGTCACGTTTAAAATAATACTGATTATCAAGAAGATAATAGATAACACCGTCAACATTTGCCTCGAAAACTCCGCAGTACTGTCTTCTCCATGCAACAGGAACAGAGAAGCTTGTTACAAAACGGAGATTATTTTTAAGTTCTTCCTTGATCGACGAATACATGGGGAGCACAACACGGCAACCGATAAGTCTTTTTCTCAGAGCCTTGGGTAATGAGCCCGCAACGTCTGCAAGACCGCCTGATGCGATATAGGGGAGTGCTTCACTTGCAACATATAATACTTTCATTTTATTATTTAACCACCTTTCTGATTATGTATTTGTCCATTTTAACAGGTGTTACGTGAATACCGTCAATATTTTGCTTTTCTGAAACAAATTTATAACCCTTGGGAAGAATAATTTTGCCCTTTGAATTTTCGGGAGCGGTAACATGAAGAATGATGTCATCGCCATTTCTTTCCCATTTCACTTCAACACGACCTGCTACAGTATCGTAGTGAGCCTTGGCAAAGCTCAGTCTTTCTATGAAGTAAGGATGAACATGGTATTCATTCACATCGCGTCTTAAGGGATTGATTTCAAGACCTGCAATTCTCTTGATGAAGAAATTGCTGATATCACCGAAGAAGTGATGATTAAGGGAATTCTGCTGATAGTCAAAATAGTTTTCCCACAGTGCAGTTGCACCGAATTTAACAACGGGATAAACGTAAGACGGATAGTCAGGGCGAGTAATCATGTTCAGCGCAAGCTCGGTTTCGCCTGCCTGAGCCAGAACGTGGAATATGACTCTGTTGCCAAGATATCCGCAATCGTAGTGACCGTCATTTTCTTCGATGAATTCAAGAAGTCTTTTAACCGCTTCAGGTTTTTCAGCTTCCTCAAAAACATTGTAGAAAATGCACATCGCCTGTGCGGTCTGACAGTTACCGAGAGCTGTCATTGTTGAATAATCAATATACTGTTCACGGAGATTTTTGCGTGTTTCATCGTAAATGCCTTTTGCAAAATTCTGCTGCAGAGTCATTCCGACTTCGCCGAAAAGGTAAGCAGCTTTTTCGCAGATAGACATTACCATAATGCTGTCTGTCAGTTCAAGGGGAGCAACGTAATCTCCCGCACCTCTGCCTGTAGGACACCAGTCACCGAGACCCCACTCGAAAAGTCCGTTTTCACTCCGTCTTGTTGTAAGGTAGTCAAGGTATCTTAAAATTCCGTGGGCACTTTCTTTTATTATTTCCTTATCACCGCGGTAGATGTATGTGTAATAGGGGATATAAACAATAACTCTGTCCCATGCAGGACCGTTGCCCCATTGATAGCCCCAGCCTGCTGTGGGGACGATACCGGGAAGCTCACCGCGTTTGTTGAGAGCTTTGCAAATATTTCTTTCCCACTCTTTGAAGCTCTTTTCTGCGGCAAAATTCATAGTCATGTATTCTGCCGAATAAGAAGCATCGCCTGTCCAGCCGTTTTTCTCGCGGTGAGGACAGTCCGTGGGGAAGTAGTAGAAGTTTGACTTTGCCGAGCGTACAGCCATTTCCTGAAGGAAATTTATCATTTCGTCAGAACATTCAAAAGAACCTCTGTCTTCAAAATTCGAGTTCATTTCAAGGAATGTTACAAGCTCTTCCGTAGCCTGTTCTTCTGTAATGCCGCTTACATGACAGTACTGACAGCCGTGATATGTGAAAGACGGAATAAATTCTTCAATTCCTTCTCCTTTGCAGATGTAAACGTCTCTCTGTGCGTAGCCTGTAGGATAAAATGAGCCTACGTTGTCACACTGTGATGTTCCGTCCTCATTCAAAAATTCAATGGCTTGAAGAATAACTCTCTGACCTTTTTCACCTTTGATGCGAAGCTTGAAAACACCTGCGGTATTTACTCCGAAATCATAAAGATAACCTTCGGTATCGCCGAAAAATGTTTGGTAGTCAACTGAGCTTACAAGCGGAGTTTTTTCGGCATCACTGAGTCTGTCATCGCAACTGTTCTTCTGGAAAACGAGAAGATTTTCCCTGATGCTGACGGCTTTTATTTCCCTCTGTACACGGATAGGCTCCGCTTCACATATTCTGCATTCGCCTCTGGGGATTTCAGCGAGGAACGCATTTTTCCATTCAGAATCGTCAAAGCCTTTGTCGCACCAACCGAGTATTTCTTTGTTTGCATCGTAGAAACAACCGCATCTTAAATCGTCGAAGAAAACAGGAGACGGTGCACATTTCCAGCTTTCATCTGTGTCAAAGAGTTTGCCGTCAAGATTGAGTCTCAGTGCAAGCTTGGGAGCGGAACGAAAGCGTGCAATATGAAAATCCCATACACCGCCGCCGGGGCAGTTCTGCATACCGTTGCCGAGAATTGCGCCGATAACATTTTCTCCCTCTGTGAGCAAATCGGTTACATCGTATTTGTCGAAGTAAACCATGTCGTCAGAGTTTGAAATATATGGAGCAAGGTAGCCCTTTGTGATTTCCTTACCGTTTATAAAAAGCCTGTAAAAGCCAAGACCGCTGACGGTGATTTCTGCTTTTTTCACCTTTTTGTCAAGGTTATATGTTTTTCTGAGATAGGGGGCGGGAATATGCTTTTCGTACGTGCCGTATTCTCTGTCCGCCGCAATAAATTTAGGATATTCTGTCATTATTTTTTACCTCATAATTCAGGTTTGTCTGTGAATGTGACGAAAGGCTCTGTTACCTTGTCGCTTTCAAAAACTTCGATGATATTTTCACCTTTTTTAAGCAGAGGAGCAGGAACATAGAGCGTTTTCTGAGGTCCTGCGGAATTGTAGAATCTGCCGATATTGAAGCCGTTGATTTTGATAAAGCCTTTTTCAAAGCCGTCAGGACGGATAAAAGTATCGCAAACCTCATCTACATTCAGTATCCCTTTGAAGAAACCGGGAACACTCATCTTTTCACCATATTCGAGATTTGAAATATCATCAAATGTGAGAGGGTAAATATCCCATCCGAAATGAGCACGAAGATTAAGCCTTGCCTCGCCGATAATACCTTTGAATTCACGCTGAATTTCAACACCGTAATTGACTCTGCCCATGTTTTCCACAAGCACATCAATGTGAAGTGTTTCGCCGTCTTTGATTTTTACGGGGAATTTATCGTTATCAGGTCTGCTTCTTTCTGTTTTACCCATGTATTTTCCGTCAAAGAAGACGAGAGCTCTGTCACGTATCTCGTCAAACTTCAGTTGGAGATTATCGTCATCGTAAAGAGGCCCTTTAATCTCAGTGGAATAAAGGATGTAACCGAAATCCTGCCCCACTTCTTCCATTGTTTTCGGAGCGACACTTCTGATTTTTTGAGAAAGGTTGTCGAGGTTTGAGAAAAGGGGAGCAAAGGAAGTCATTTCAAGCTTTCCGTATGCTTTCTTCTTTGTGTCGGAAACATCAAGAGAGATTTTTTCTCCCGTAAATTTTTCTACGGCTTTTTTGACTGCGAAATATTTTTCGGTCATGTCACCTGCTTCGCTAAGCGGTGCATCATAATCGTAGCTTGTGACGGTTGGCTCGTATGCTCCGTCATAGCAGTTTGCGCCGTTTGAAAAGCCGAAGTTTGTGCCTCCGTGGAACATATAGAAGTTGACGCTTGCACCAAGCTCAAGCATCCTCTCAAAGTCAGAAACTGTTGAAGAAGAATCTCTCTCGTGGTGTTTGTCGTACCAGTGGTCAAACCAACCGTTCCAGAATTCGCAGCACATCATAGGCTGATTCGGTTTGAATTCTTTAAGCTTCTTAAAGTTTTCATCGGGATGTGAGCCGAAGTTTGCAGTAGCTAAATATTCATCAAGAGTACCGCCTGTGAACATCATGTCGCAGGGGCCGTCAGATGTGAAGAAGAAGCAGTCAAGGTCACACTTTTTGTAAATGTCAACAATTGCCTTGAGGTATTCCTTGTCATCGCCGTAGCTTCCGTATTCGTTCTCAATCTGTACTGCGATAACGTTGCCGCCGTTTGATGCAAGGTGAGGTCTTATCTGCTCAAAGAAAGCTTTGTAATATCTTTCAACCTTTTCAAGGAAGAGAGGGTCATTACATCTCAGGTGCATTCCTTTGCAGTTCAGGAGCCATGAGGGGAGTCCGCCCATTTCCCATTCAGCACAGATGTAGGGGCCGGGTCTTAAAATAACATTAAGACCTAAGTCAGCGGCAGTCTGAATAAATTTTGAAACATTCAGATTTCCGCTGAAATCAAATTCCCCTTCTTTTCTCTCATGGTAGTTCCATGGAGAATAAGTTTCAACTGTGTTGAAACCGCAGTTTTTAAGCTTTTTCAGACGGTCTTCCCAGTATTCTTCCACGACTCTGAAATAGTGAATAGTACCTGAAAGGATGGTGATTTTCTCACCATCCAACAGGAAGTTATTGTTGTCGTAGGATAATTTCTTTGCCATATCAGATTACAATATCCTTTCCGATATAAACGGGATATGTGGATGCTCCTGCAAGCTTTTTGCCGGGTCTGAGTACAACAAGCTTGTCAGCGATTACGTTTTCAATGTTAGCACCTTCACTGATGTATGAATCCTGCATTACGATGCAGTTTTTGACAACTGCACCTTTTGCGATACGAGCACCGCGGAAGATGATTGAGTTTTCAACCTCGCCGTCGATAACGCAGCCGTCAGCAATAAGTGAATTCTTAACATTTGATTCAAGACCGTAAATTGCAGGCATATCATCACGTACTTTTGTGTAAACAGGATACTCTTTGTTGAAGAGGGATTTCATGTTTTCGGGTTTCAAGAGCATACGGCTGATATCGAAATAACTCTGAAGAGAGTCGATAGTTTCAAAGAAGCCCTCAGCCTCAAGACCGTATATTTTAAGCTTGTTTACATTCTTGAGGAAAACATCCTTTTCAAGTGAACGGAGATTAAGACTCTTAGCCTCCGCAATCAGCTTTTCAAGAAGAGCTTTTCTCATAAGGATGATATTTCCCGAATAACATCCTTCGCCTTCAGCATCGTCATGAACCGTGATACCTGTAATACGGCTGTCATCGTTGAGATTGAAGCACATCATATTGGGAAGCCTGGGAATTTTGCCGTTTTTATAGATGATAGAAATATCAGCATTCTTTTCATCGTGGAACTTCATCAGCTTTTTCATGCTGATGTTGTAAACCACGTTACAGTCAGAAAGGATGACATATTCTTCTTTTGAATACTGGAGGAATTTTGAAATGCCTTCAAGAGCACTGATTTTTCCTTTATAAACCCCTGACTGAGCCTCATGGAAAGGAGGAAGGATAAACATACCTTCTCTTTTCCTTGAAAGGTCCCAGGGTTTACCTGTTCCGAGGTGGTCCATAAGTGACTGATAGTTTGATTTTGTAATAATACCAACCTTTGAAATTCCGCTGTTCACCATTGATGAAAGAGGGAAGTCAATAAGGCGGTAACGTGAGCAGAAGGGAACGGAGCCCATTGCACGAAGTGACGTGATTTCGCTCAGAGCTGAGTCATAAGCGTTTGAAAAAATTATACCGAGTACGTTATTGGCTCTCATTATTCCTTACCTCCTATATCTGTTGCGACCTGTTCTTTGGGAAGAGCTTTTGCGCCCTTGCCTATAGTTACACCGTTACCTACAACAGTAACGCCCCAATCGTCAAGGTTTTCCATAGCCTCAGGTCTTTCGCCTACAACTGCATTTTCTTCAATAACAGCGTTTTCAGCCACGATAGCATACTGAATAACGGCGCCTGATTTTACTGTTGTACCGGGCATGATAATTGAATCTTTAACAACGGCACCTTTTTCAATATTGACATTTGCAAAGAGGATTGAGAAATCAACAGTACCTTCAATCATGCAACCCTCAGAAATCAGTGAATTCTGAACATGTGCGTCGGGTGAAATGTAGTGAGGGGGAGCAGAGGGGTTACGGGAATAAATTTTCCAGTCATCATCATTAAGATTAAGGTCAACCTTGGGATTGAGAAGGTCAAGGTTCGATTCCCAGAGAGAATCAATTGTACCGACGTCTTTCCAGTAACCGTCAAAGAGATAAGCGTAAAGGTTTTCGCCTGCTTCATGCATTGCGGGGATAACGTCTTTACCGAAGTCGTTGCTTGAGCCTTCCTTGCCCTCATCTTCAATAAGGTATGAGCGGAGCTTTGACCATGTGAAGACATAAACGCCCATTGAAGCCTTGTTTGACTTGGGAACCTTGGGCTTTTCTTCAAAGGCAGTGATTCTGCCTTCTTCGTTAACGAACATCAGACCGAAACGTGATGCCTCTTCCCACGGAACTTCAAGCATAGCGATTGTACATGCTGCATTCTTTTCCTTGTGGTACTGGAGCATTTTGTTGTAGTCCATTTTGTAAATATGGTCACCTGAGAGAATAACAACATATTCAGGGTCGTATTTATCAATGAAGTTGATGTTCTGATAAATTGCATTGGCAGTGCCTTTGTACCATGAGGTGCCCTCGATCTGCTGATAGGGAGAAAGAACGTGTACACCGCCGTTGGTTCTGTCAAGGTCCCAGGGCTCACCGTTGCCGAGATAATCGTTAAGCTCGAGGGGCTGATACTGTGTAAGAACGCCGACTGTGTCGATACCTGAGTTTACGCAGTTTGAAAGAGGGAAGTCGATAATACGGTATTTACCGCCGTAAGGTACGGCAGGCTTTGCAATGTTTTTTGTAAGTATGCCGAGACGGCTTCCCTGACCGCCGGCAAGAAGCATTGCGATACACTCTTTTTTACGGGCCATAAGTTTATGCCTCCTTAGAAGATTTTTTTGTATTTTTAGGCTTTCTTTTAATTGGTGATTTCAGATATATTACACTGTTGCCGGGAAGGTCAAGTGTAATTGAGTTTTCAAATGAGTGAAGAGGCTTTTTGACAGATTTTATTTTGCCTTTGGAGCCTTTGCCTTCACCGCCGAACTCCTCGTCATCGGAATTGAAGAGGACTTCATAAGTGCCTGAACGGTTTACGCCGATTTTATAGTTTTCCCTGTCTACAGGGGTGAAATTACAAACGCAGACGATTTCTCTTTCTTTTTCATCTCGTCTGACAAATGCGATAACTGAGTTGTCAACGTCATCGCTGGAAATCCAGTAAAAGCCTTCCCAGCTGTAATCTATCTGCCAGAAAGCGGGAGTGTTTTTATAAAATTCATTGATTTTCCTGAAGTAATTTTTAAGCTGTGCATGGCGTTCATATCCGAGGAGAAGCCAGTCAAGACCCTGTTCGTAGTTCCATTCAATGAACTGACCGAATTCCTGCCCCATGAACATGAGCTTTTTACCGGGATGAGCCATCATGTAGCCGATAAATGAGCGGACACCTGCAAATTTTTCGTCATACTCACCGGGCATTTTGCCGATGAGTGAGCATTTTCCGTGGACGACTTCATCGTGAGAAATGGGAAGAATAAAGTTTTCCGAAAAAGCATAGAAAAATGAGAAGGTCAGACAGTTGTGGTTATACTTTCTTGAAAGACCGTTAAGTGAGAAGTATCTTAAGCAATCGTTCATCCAGCCCATGTTCCATTTGAAGTTGAAGCCGAGACCTCCTGTGTTTGTAGGCTTTGTAACAAGGGGCCAGGCTGTGCTTTCTTCCGCAACCATAAGGATATCGCCGTAATCTCTGAAAATAAGCTGATTGAGTTTTTTCAGGAAATCAACGGCTTCAAGGTTTTCGTTTCCGCCGTATTTGTTGGCAATCCACCCGCCGTCATCTCTGCCGTAGTCAAGATAGAGCATTGATGCCACAGCGTCAACACGAAGTCCGTCGATGTGATATTTGTCAAGCCAGAACATTGCGCTTGAAATGAGGAATGACTGAACCTCATTTTTGCCATAGTCGAAAACCCTTGTTCCCCATTGGTAATGTTCACCCTTTTTCGGGTCTTGGTATTCATAGCAGGCTGTGCCGTCAAATTCGTAAAGACCGTGGGCATCTTTCGGGAAATGTGCAGGCACCCAGTCCATAATAACGCCGATTCCCGCCTTATGGCATTTGTCAACGAAATACATAAAATCCTTGGGCTCGCCGTAACGGGAAGTGGGGGCAAAATAACCTGTTGCCTGATAACCCCAGGAACCGTCAAAGGGATGTTCGTTGAGGGGCATGAGTTCAATGTGGGTGTAACCCATGTCGCTGACGTAAGGTATAAGCTCATCAGCCACATCCTTGTAAGATAAGAAGTTTCCGTCCTCATGCTGCTTCCATGAGCCTAAGTTGACTTCATAAATATTTACGGGACTTGAATAAACGGAAGTTTTCTTCCTTTCTGCGAGCCATTTATCATCATGCCACTGATAACCCTCAAGAGCATATATTTTTGTTGCGTTCTGCGGTCGTGTTTCAAAATGAAAACCGTATGGGTCGCATTTCATTAATGCTCTGCCGTCAGAGGTAATGATTCTGTACTTATAGTTGTCGAAAACCTGCGCATTTTCAATTCCGATTTCCCACACGCCGCCGTCACTGATTCTTCTGAGAGGAAGGCTTGCTTCATCCCAGCCGTTAAAATCACCGCAGAGATAAATCTCTCTGGCGTTAGGAGCCCAGACTCTGAAAAAGCAGGTGTCTCCCTCAAGGTGACAGCCTAAGTATTCATAAGCCTTGGCATTGTTGCCCTGATGGAAAAGATAAATTGGTACGTTGTTTTCTGTCATTTTATCCTTCCTTTCAACTTCTGTGAGAATTGAAACTCACGTTAAATGTTAAAATCACAATTTAACAAATCTATCATATCAAAAAAGGAGTTAAATTTCAATAGCTTTTGCACATATTTATCAAAAATTTTGTCCTCGCTCTTAGGACGGTTTGTATAGTTTGTTAGAAACAATTGGAAAAAATCAAATAAGAAAGAATTAAATCGTTTTCTGAAAAAACACTTGATAAACAGGAGTTTTTCTGATAATATGATAGAAAACGGCAACATGAGGTGTATATTTATGAGATACGAGGCAAACTGGGAATCTATAACTTCAAGACCTGTTCCGCAGTGGTTTCAGGATGCAAAATTCGGCATTTTTATCCACTGGGGACTGTATTCTGTGCCTGCATTCTGCTCAAGAAAGGATTATGCAGAATGGTACGGACATCAGATAGTAACAGGCTATGAGCCCAGTACATCATTCCATAAAAAAACATACGGCGAAAACTTTAAATACGAAGACTTCGTAAAGGATTTCAAGGCAGAGCTTTTTGATGCAAATGAGTGGGCAAGTCTTTTTGAGAGAGCAGGTGCAAGATACGTAAACCTTGTTTCAAAGCACCATGACGGCTTCTGTCTTTTCAAAAGTGAATACGCATGGAACTGGAACAGTGTTGATGTAGGACCTCACAGGGATTTCTGTCAGGAGCTTAAAGAGGCACTTGATAAGACTGATGTGAAATTCGGTGTTTATCATTCTGTTTACGAGTGGTTTAATCCTATTTATTTGCGTAATCCCGAGGAATATGCCGTAAAGCATCTCATTCCCATGCTCAAGGAGCTTGTTGAAAAATATCAACCCGCAACACTTTTTACAGACGGCGAGTGGGACCATCCCAGTGAAGTGTGGCATTCTACAGAATTCCTGCAGTGGCTTTATAATGAAAGCTCAGTAAAAGATTTTATCGTTCCTAATGACCGTTGGGGTAAGGAAACAAGAGGCCGCCAAGGCGGAAACTTCACAACAGAATACGGATTTATCGAAGCGGGCAGAAAAATTGAAGATGCCGACTGCGACAGATATTTTGAAGAATGCCGCGGTATCGGACATTCATTCGGATTTAACAGAACAGAACAGCTCGAAGATTACCTGACAGGTGAGGAGCTTATCACAACTCTTGTTGACCTTGTCAGTAAGGGCGGAAATTTCCTTCTCAACGTAGGTCCTGCAGCAGACGGCACAATTCCTGTTATCATGCAGGAAAGGCTTCTTGAAATCGGTGATTGGCTGAAAATTAACGGCAAGGGAATTTATGCAAGCCGAAAACTTAAATTCAGCACACAGGAAAATGTATGGTATACAACGAAGGGCGATGCAGATTACGTATTCATCAAAAAATATCCCTTCGGTGAAATCGTTCTTGAGGATTATGATTATTCACCCGATAAAAATGTTGTTCTAATGGGCAACGAGGATATCGCAATCGGCACAGAAAATGCAGACGGAAAAATGAAGCTTGTTTTCCCGGTGGTAAATCCCGAAACGATCACTTCAAAGCATATATGGGGAATTGAAATAAGATAAAAATACAAGAAAGTCGTCCGGTATATTGTCGGGCGATTTTTTGTGACTCAGTCACAGAAATATATGAAAAAGATTGGTAAAATTGAATCACTAAAAGGGCATTAAAAATAATGTCCATCATATAAATTAAACAGACAGAAGGAGGCACTACCATGGAAAACAACAATTTACCGCTCTTGCTGCTTGACAACAGCACTATGATTTCAGTTATTAATGAAGGAGAATTCAAATGCTCCAACATGACCTTTGAGGAAGCAAAAATGTTACTTGAGATTTTCGATGAAAAAGAGTATCTGAAATGCTTCTCCAACCCCGATATTGAGTCGGTAATGTTTGACCAGCTCGGTATTGTAAAGAGAGATTTTGAATATAAGCATATCAGAAATATGCGTCCCGGTCAGCAGGCGATTGTATTCAAACTTTACAGAACACCTTCTGCATCCAATCCTGTTATTCAGGCAGATGACGGAGTAGAGGCGAAAAAAATTCAGAATGTTTACGCATATTGTCAGCATCTGATGAGAGTGAAATAGTTCAGATGTTTTCTCCTAATGGAAAAAATCCGCAGGGTATTATCCCTGTGGATTTTTTTGACGAAACAATTGAATCTTACATTCAAATGTGTTATAAAAATATTGGGGGTGCTTCCTATGTTAAAAAAAGTTGACTTAAGAAATTGTAAATGGGTAGGTGCAGGAGAAAAATCATTTCCTGTTGACATTGTAAAAGAGCTTGATTTTAACGGTAAAGAAAAGATCACCGTTACAATCGGCTGTATGGGTGCGTTCAGATTTTATGTGAACGAAAAGAAGGTAAGTGATGACCTTTATCTTCCTCTCAATACTGATTTTGAAAAGAGAGAAAACATGGAGTACGGCGGTTTTCCTTTTAATGAAGAGTTCAGACACAGGCTCTATTGTCCTGTTTATGACATAACCGATTATCTCAAAAAAGGTAAAAACACCTTGAAATTTATGCTGGCTCCCGGATTTTACGAGAAATACGATTACGGAATTGCAAAAATCTGTTGGAAAATAGAAATTGCAGACGAAAGCGGTGAAATAAAAACTGTTTTTTCAGACGGCAATGAAAAAATGAGGGGAAACTTCATCAAAGAAGCTGATATGATAAAAGGCGAAACTCATGATTATACGAAAACTTCCGAGTGGCAGAATGTAAAAATTTCAGATGCTCCCGAAACAAATTTTTATTTTCAGGATTGTCCTGCAGACAGAATGGAAAGAACAGTCAAGCCGGTATATCTCGGAAATAATATTTATGATGCCGGAGAAGTGATGTCAGGCTTTGTAATTCTGAAAAGTACAAAAGCACAGACAATAAAGGTAAGATACGGCGAGCTTCTTGATAAAAACGGAATGCTTGATGAAGAACATATTTATCACCAGCATACATTTTATATAACTGACGGTGAGGAGAGAATTTTATTCCCTCATTTCACATGGCTTTGTTTCAGATATTTTGAAGTTATCGGAGATGTTGAGGTGATTGAATGTCCCGTAGTGCATAGTGATATAGAAGTCACATCTTCTTTTGAATGCAGTGATGAAACGCTCAACTGGCTCTATAAAGCCTATATCAGAACTCAGCTTGCAAATATGCACGCAGGTATTCCTTCCGACTGCCCTCATACAGAAAGAAGAGGCTATACAGGCGACGGTCAGCTTACGTGTTCTGCTGCAATGACACAGCTTGATGTACAGTCATTCTACAAAAAATGGATAGGCGACATCTGTGACTGTCAGGACGAAAAAACAGGTCATATTCAGTATACCGCACCTTTTGTTCCATCGGGCGGCGGTCCGGGCGGATGGGGATGTGCGATTGTTGTTGTGCCTTATATGTATTACAAGTTTTACGGCGAAAAAGAAATTTTTGAGGAAACATTTCCGCGCATGTATAAGTGGTTTTCTTATCTTGAAAGCCATAGCGAAAATGAACTCATAACATCAGATTTGCCCGGTGTATGGTGCCTTGGTGATTGGTGCGTGCCCGAACAGAACAGACTGAATAAGCTCAGTGCAAACGCTATTCCCGAACCGTTTGTTAACACTTATTTCTACATCAAATCAATGGAATATTTTCTTGAAATCGGTGAGATTATAGGTGATAACAGTTACAAAGATGAAATAATGCAGAGAATAATCAAAAAGAAGAAAGCCGTTACGGACACTTATTTTTCACCTGAAACAGGCGATTTTGCAAAGAATGAGCAGGGTGCAAACAGTTTTGCAGTTGATTTAGGACTTGGTGATGAGCGCACATTTAATAATATGATTAAAAAGTATTCAGAGAGAAAAATGTACGATACGGGAATTTTCGGAACTGATATTGTAACGAGAGTTCTTTTTGAAAAGGGCAGGGCAGATTTAGCTGCCGCACTTCTTACATCCAAAGGTGAAATATCTTATTACAATCAGATTCAGAACGGAGCAACAACAATTCTCGAATACTGGAACGGAGTTCGCTCTCAGTGTCATCCCATGTTCGGAGCAGTTACGAAATATCTGTTTGAATATATCCTGGGTATACGTCAGACGAAGGATTCTGTAGCACACGATAAGGTTATTATTTCGCCTGAATGTATGAAAGAAATCCCCAAAGCAAAGGGGAAAATTAAAACAGTTAAAGGCGAAATCGCGGTTGAATATAATGAAAATGAAATTAAGGTAACAATTCCCGAAAAAATAAGTGCTGTTCTGATTTTGAATAATAAAACAAGTAATTTAAAAGAAGGTATTAATATTTTCGGCAGATAATAATATTACAGTCCGAATTTCATCATGTAAGGGTGCAGCCTTGTGACTTTTTTATATTCTTGTGTTCTTTGAAAAAACAAGATATTAGGAAAATGTAAACTTATTATGGAGTTGCTGAGAATCCTTGAAAATTCTTATTCTGAGTGTTATAATGTAACAAAATCAGAGAAGAAAGAGGTGATTGATATGCCGGGACACGGAGGCCCGCATGGAGGCCCGCACGGTGGGTTTGGCGGAGGTCCGCGTGGCGGTCATGGACATATGCCACCACCGCCCCCGCACAGAGGATTTGGTCATCGTACATACAGAAGAGGCTGTATGGGTTGTTTGCCGGGTTGCATGATGCCTGTCCTCGCAGCAGTAGGAATTATAGTTCTTGCTCTTGTTGCGATTTTCTGATTTCATACAGTAATAAAGATTATAAAGGGGCTGTATCAAAAGTCTCCGAAAAATAGGATAGAGCCAAGTGCAGAAAAGACTGTACTTGGCTCTAAATATTTAGTATAGGGGACCTCTAAAAACCCCTTGCACGAAATTATGTTTGCTCTTTTTCCGTC
>CAZDQE010000035.1:0-23406 GCA_964507395.1 uncultured Eubacteriales bacterium
GCGTTTTTTGTGCGTTTACTTCGGTAGGCGCACTTTTTTATTTTGCGGAGATAAAAAAGTGTGCATAGCATTTTCAGGTGCAATGTTCATAAACAATCCGCAAAAAATAAAATGAGGTGTAAAAATGAACAAATTCTGTACAAATTGCGGAAAAGAAAACAACAAAAAAATTTGTCTACATTGTGGTGTAAAAAGAAACACTTCGCATCTGTTTTGTGAATGGTGTGGCAACCCGATAACTGAAAACGCATCAATATGTACCGCCTGTAAGGAAATGGTAAAATCCGGCGGTTCAAAAAAGATATTTAGTATTATTAGTATTATTTGCATTGCTTTGCTTATCTTTTCTATTGTTATGTCATTAACTTCAGGAGCATTTATACCTGTAATATTATTTGCAATCGGAATAATCCTTCTGTTACCGTTTACCAAAAATGCAATTAAATCTGCAACACATACAAAACAATCATTGAGAAAGCCTTTAAATATAATAAGAGTAATTTTGGTAATTGTGCTTGCTTTTGCTGGTCTTGTTTCTCAACCTGCTCATGAGTTTAAAATATACACAGAAGATGCAACTAAAGCTGCTGAGGTCGTATTTCACGAAGAAGTTGCTCTTAAGAATGAGAGTTCTTTTGTAATCAATGATTCTGATGTTACATATTTAACAGAACCTTATAACGGCAAAGAATCTTTGAGATTAGTAACTGTTGTGATAGATTATTCAGCTCAAAATGGTTTTGGTGGAAATAATAGAAAAGATTATACTATCAAAATCTTATTTAATGTAGAAAACGGCAACTATTATCGACTTGATGGTACACTTATTAAGCAATAATATTCAATCAATCCCTTATGAACACTCGCACCATTTCAATAATCTCAACTCGCAATTTGTGCAGTTGAGATTATCTTTTTATTCTTTTGTATATTATGAAAATTTTTGTAAAAAATACTTTTGAATATCAGATGAAAGTGAGTGTTTTTTATGATAAAGGGAGTTAACCACCAGGTCGTAGAGGTAAATAAACCTGCCTGCGAATATTTTGAAAAGGTACTGTTTTTTGTAAAACCTGAATATGTGTCGCTGGGAACTTCAAAAATCAGTGAAAAGGCGAACAGCATTGCAATAAATACCGGAAGTCCTCCAAAAACAAGAAAAGGTAAAAGAAGAGTTTATTCTGCTTTTGCACCTGTAATATGGGCGTCAATCGGGGCAATCGCTTCTGCAGTTATAATTAAATGCTTCGGACTTTAATAAAATGATTGAAAAATCCCTGCTTTTGTGGTAGAATTTACAAAACGACAAAAGGCAGGGATTTTTTTGAAAAAACCGCTTGTAAATTACATAAGAACAGGATTTCTTGCAGGCCTTATAGTGGCAGTTACAGTTGCAAACTTTCTTGACCTTAATATGGTTCTTTGGTGTGCTATCGGGCTCTTTGGCGGAGCAGGAATCGGCGCTTTAGCAGGTCTTATTGCGAGAGCAAAAAAGTAAAGACGGGGTAAAAATATGCTGAATAAAAAGAAATTATTTTTGTTTGATATCGACGGCACTATCGCTGTCGACAACACAATTTATGACGGTACCTTCGAGCTGATAGAGCACATAAATTCAATCGGCGGAAAGGCAGTTTACATTACTAATAATTCTACCAAAAGCCGTCAGGACTATATTGAGAAATTCAAAAAATGGAACATTGAAACTGATGAGAGCAATTTTATCACCGCATCTTTTGCCGCATGTAAATACTTAAAAGAAAATCATGCTGATGATAAAATTTTTGTTTGCGGCACAAAATCTTTTGTTAAAGAGCTTCGTGATTACGGCTTGAATGTGACAGAAGAAAATGAGGATGACATCAAGTGTGTTATCGTAGGCTTTGACAATGAGTTTACCTATCAGAAGGGTGCGCTTACATGTGAAATCCTTCTCACAAAAGATGTGACATATCTCGCTACGAACCCTGATTTATGCTGTCCCACAGCTTTCGGAAGTATTCCCGACTGCGGTGCAATATGCGGACTTCTTGAATGTGCAGTAAAAAAACAACCCTACTATGTGGGAAAACCTAACCGCGAAATCGTTGATATCTGCCGCGAAACGACAGGCTTCAGCACGGAAGAAACGATTGTTGTAGGTGACCGACTTTACACCGACATTGCTTGCGGAATCAATGCAGAAGTTGAAACGGCAGTTGTATTCACAGGCGAAGCAAAAAAAGAAGATTTAGCGGACACTCCTTTCAAACCAACATATGAGTTTGAAAATATCAGAGAATTTTTAAATGCTGTCAAAGGATGAAAGAACACCGAGGATTTTAAAAGACGGGCGTTGATAAGAAAATACCTCCTTACCAACACCCGGTGAAATTCTCGGTTGATTTTTTGTTCAACTCAGAAATTATTGCAATATGTGTAAGTTATTTTTTTAGTGTTACGACGGAAAAAGTAAGATTTTCATTTCTTCTGAAATCTTTTTTTCTTTCAAAAATTAAACCGTATTTTTCACAAAGCTCAATTGTACTTCCGATGTCAGAATACATACGGCATTCTTTGAGAATAGAAACAGTTTCCTTCTCCGTAAAACCAAACGGTTCAAGAATCCTTGCCTGACGCATAAAAGCGTTTTCTCTTGCGGCGAAAACAAAAACGCCGCCATCTTTCAGAACTCTAGCAATTTCTGAAATGGTTTTTTCGTTTTCGCGGGACTCATCAAAACCGCAATAAGTACAAACAGAATCGAAGCTTTTGTCTTCAAAAGGAAGATACCAGAAGTTGGCGCAAACAGGAAGTATAGTTTCTTTTTGCTTCAAAAATTTTCCGATTCCGACCGCATTGCCAAGACATTCAAATCCGATGTCAACGGTGAAAAGCAAAGTATCTTTGTTTTTCTGAAGGGCGATTGATGACGTACCGCCTCCTGCACCCGTCGCAAGCTCAAGGACAGAATCGGGGTTATTTTTCAAAGTTTCTTTGGCAAAATATGGGTAAGGCAGAAAAATGCCTTCAGCATTTATTTTTGTTTCGGTGCGTTTTTGTCCTGTTCTTTTTTCGGAATACTTTTTAAATCTCCTTACGGTTTTCCGATCAATATCCTGACCTGATAAAATCCACTTTTCCGTATCAGCTTCAATATATGAATCAAATGCTCTTTTGATTCCCTCTTTATCTTTCAATAATTTTTTAATCCATTTAATATAAATTTCTGCAATATCAAATGGGTTTTTTCCAAAATCAATTTCCCTGTACATTTCCTCAATTTCTTCGGGAAACTGCCAAAGAATGACTTCAATTAATTCTCTGTGCCAGTTTGCCTTTGTTTTTTCAGGAAGAATCACAGGAACCTTCTTGACGTACTTTACAGGCATATCCGTTGAAATAAAATCAGAGTAAAACTTGTTCATTGTCTCACATCCTTTGTTTTTAGTATAATTGAAAACGGTGAGTAAAACAAGCCTTGTAATAAAAGGGCATTTATGCTATAATCGTTATATAAAGAGAACACCGAGGAAAAAATTAAAATTCCCCGGTGTTTTTGTTTTTTTATTTGGTTTTAAGTCTGATAACCGTTACGGAATACTGAGGCACTGTGAAGTTGAATTTTTCGCTGAATCCGCTAACTTCAAATTCTTCCATAATGCAATCTTCTTCCGCACCTAAAATGTTATCGTTTGAGAGGCTGTCACCTGCAACCTGATAAACCGTAGCAGAATTATTTATTTTTTCTGCACCTGCAATATCACAGGCAAAGGTTTTGCTTGTTCCCGTAACGTTGACAAGCTTTACAATAATATCTCCTGTTTCATCCGTGCTGACAACCTGATATGCCTCTGCTTCTGAATCTGAGCCTGTAGTGTAATCAACGTAGAGTTCTCCGTCAACATAGCATTTTACATTTCTGCCGTCAACTACAACTTTCAGCTCGTAGGTTTTTCCAACCTCTGCGGTGAACGGTTTTACAGTGCCGATAATCTGACCTGTTTTAACTCCGTTTTCTACCTGCTGTAAACAGGAAACAGTGTTGTCCCAGCCTCCCAGATTCCAGAAGAAATTATTATCCTTATCCTGAACGGCAAAGGGAATAATAAAGCCTTCTGAGCCTTCAAGCTTTGTCGCCTCAACAGTGTAGGTGTAGTTTGTCCATTCGTCCTTGCCGAAATATGCAGCATTACCTACTTCCGAATATTTCATATCAGTTGTAGGATGGACAAGCTTTCCGTCTTTAACTTTAAAATCACTGTCGTTTACATCTTCCCATTTCCACCAGAAATCAGGAATCGAGAACTTATCCTGACCGAGAATTTCACCTGTTTCGTTATTGACAACTTTCACGTTATCAAATTCCGCTGATGTATACCATGTGCCTACACCGACTCTGCCTGACAGATTTTCCTGCTCGATTTCCGCGCCCTTAAGAACGGATGAATAAAGGTCTGTACCTTGATTTGTTGAGAAAATTTTCTGAACATAATAGTTGATCGAACCTGTGGTCTGATGATTATTAAACCATATAAGGTCGGGAGACCAGTGCGTTGCAGTAAGATTTCCGAAAAGCGGAGCATAAGCCGCCATTCTTACAATGTCACCGTTTCGCTCAAGACCTGTCATATATGCAGCTTCCGCCAATGCAGCCCGAAGAGTGTTTGACTTTGCCGCGTATTCGCCAAGAAATACCTGAATGGCACCGCCGTAAATTGTATCTGTCATTTCATCTGCATAGCGTTTATAATTGTCCTCATCGTAATAATCCGTATTTTTGAGGAACCATTCAGGCTCTTTATAATAATGCTGATCCGTAGCTCCTGCAAAATCACTTATCGTTTTATCAGGATTTGCTTCAAGCCATTCTTTTGCATATTCGTAAGAGGGAAGGTAGTTTGCACCGCTTGTTGCATCAAATGCACCTGCGGAATAAATCAGCTCAAGCCCCTCATACAATTCAGGATTTTCTGCTTTTGCTTCGTTGAACGCATTAAGGAATGCAGTGTACCTTTCAAAATAAATTTCGCCCTCGTTTTCGTTTCCGATACAGATGTATTTCAGCTCAAAAGGCTCTTCATGTCCGAGGGATGCTCTCACTTTACCCCACTTTGAATTTACATCTCCGCGACAGAATTCGACAAGATCAAGCATGTCCTGAATATACCGGTCAAACAGATCGCTTTCCATGTCGATTCCGCCTTTACCTCTCATCTGACAGTAAAGACCGCAGTTAAGAACGGGAACGGGAAGTGCACCGATATCCTCAGCGAGCTGAAAATATTCATAGAAGCCGAGGCCGTAGCTCATAAGACAAGGTAAGGGATCGTCAGTTGCCGAAACATTTGTCCAGATGTTTATACCTTGTTTTCTCGCGGCAACATCACCGTATTTTCCGTTAAAGAGAAGAGGTTCGCCGTTTTCATCAACGCCGATCGAGTCCTTCCAGCTATATGCGGTTTCTTCATCATACCCTTCAATAACACAACCGCCGGGAAATCTGAGAAAACGAGGCTCCAGCTCTTCAAGCATTTTTGCAAGGTCATTTCTCATTCCGTTTTCACGGTTTTTATATGTGTTTTCAGGAAAAAGTGAAATCATATCAAGACAGACAGTGCCTTCAACTAAAACCTGCAATGTCACTCCTGAGCTTGCATCAATATCTGACAAAAGTGTAAGCTCATACTTTGTCCATTCATCCGTAACTTTTTCGATTTCTCCGCTTGAAATGATATTGTT
This sequence comes from uncultured Eubacteriales bacterium, assembly GCA_964507395.1. Taxonomy (GTDB): domain Bacteria; phylum Bacillota; class Clostridia; order Oscillospirales; family Acutalibacteraceae; genus SIG575. The sequence goes on from CAZDQE010000035.1 coordinate 5,722, forward strand.
GTTTTCACAGAGATTTACCGTGATTTTTCCCTCACCTTTCGCATAAAGGGAGAAATTATATTTTTCATCCTTTTCAAGGCTCATGCCGTCAAGAAATCCTCTGTTCGCAACACCTGCGGGAGAGCCTGTTTCGTTTGAAGCGATTATGTAGTTTGTATTGTTTGAGTTCAGACAATTTTCCTTGTCATCAATTTTAACTTCAACTGTAGGATTGCCGACGATATTCCATCCGTAAAGCTGGTCATTTTCAGCAATTTCAGTATACTCAAATGAGCGGTTAACAACCTTTTCCGCATAAAGACCGCCGTCTGCCGCGAAGTTGATATCTTCAAAGAAAATACCGAACAGCAGATCGCTTATCTGTTTTTCTTTTTCAGAGGCATCAATGTCGAGGGTGTAGTCAGCAAAAACTGTATCGTAATCCGTTACAGAATTCGCATCAGGTCTTACAGGTTCGGAGGAAGTCTGAGTAGAAAAAAGTGACATTAAAAAAGTGAGAACTGCTGCTGTGATTTTTTTGAAAAAAGATGAAATTTTATACTTCATTGTTTTTCTCCTTCACCAAAAAATTTATTAAAGTTTCTTTTGAATTTTCTATTTCATTTTTTAAAACTTTATCGAGTAATAATTCCAATGCGTTACCGATTTCTTTTCCCTTCCAGCCAAAAGAAATCAAATCATTTCCGTTGACTTTCAAATCGGAGATTCTGAGACAGGCGTTTTCTTCTTCAATCTTTTCAAGTTCACTCAGATAGTTGTCGCAAAGCACAAGTCTGTCACTCATTTCGGGAGTCTGAGCAAGAATATCTGCCCGTGAAACCTTGTCCAGCAAATATAAAAATTCAAAACCGAATTTTGATGCATGTTTTTTTGCGTTTTGCGGAGCATTATAAAGTCTGTCATCGTGATGAAAAATTAATTCTGTGACAGTAGAAACGGTTTTGTTGTCATACTTTAATCTTTTCAGAATTTCAAAGGCAATATCCGAGCTGACAGGGGCATGACCTTTGAAATGATCCCTGCCGTTTTCATCGGTAGTTTTCATTTGCGGCTTGGCGATATCATGGAGCAGCATTGCAAGTCTTACATATTTATTTTTTTCACTTGCCGCTATACTTTTAACAATGTGTTGCCAGACATCGTAAATGTGGTATGGACAGTTTTGTTTTACATCAACGGTCTTTCTGAGCTCAGGAATGATTTCAAAAATAACATCGGAAAAATCAAGAAGAATCTTCTCTGCATTGTCACCGAGAAGAAGCTTTTCAAGCTCAACCCTGATTCTTTCCGCCGCAATATTTTTAAGCAGATGTTTATTCTTTCTGATACTGTCAGCCGTTGTCTTTTCAATTTCAAAACCGAGAACAGAAGAAAATCTGACGGCACGCATGATTCTCAGCGCGTCTTCCTGAAATCTTTTATCGGGGTCGCCCACACATCGGATGACTTTATTTTTAATATCTTCCGTTCCGCCAAAAAGATCAACAATACCGTCTTTTTCATTATACGCTATAGCATTGACAGTAAAATCACGGCGGGACAAATCGTTTTCAATGTTGCGGGTAAAATTCACGCTGTCAGGACGGCGGTTGTCAGTGTAAGTACCGTCAATGCGGAAGGTTGTAATTTCAAGAGGCTGACCTTCAATCAGAACGGTGACGGTACCGTGTTTCAGACCGGTAGGAATGGTTCTGAAATCCTTAAAAACCTCAAGCGTTTCTTCAGGCAAAGCAGAGGTTGTCATGTCCCAGTCGTTTGCAGTTTTTCCCATAATGCTGTCACGGACACATCCGCCAACAACGAAAGCGTCAAACCCTTTTTCGTTTAAGGTTTTCGTTGCAATACGTGCATGTTCGGGGATCTGAATTTTCGGGAACATAAAAATCCTTCCTTTCTCTTTACAATTTTACCACGTGATAGTATAATTATCAAGGGAAAATTTTTTAGCGAGGTAAAACAGATGAATATACAGATCTACGGAAAGCCGAAATGCTTTGATACAAAAAAAGCAGAAAGATATTTTAAAGAACGCAGAATCAAAGTGCAGATGATTGATATTTCAAAATATCCCATGAGTCAGGGTGAATTCAGAAACATTAAAACCGCACTTAAAATGAGCCTTGATGAAATGATTGACGAAAAATCAAAGCTTTATGAAAGCCTTTTCATTAAATATTTGGCTAACGAAAACGACAAAGAAGAAAAAATTTTTGAAAATCAGGCAATTTTTAAAACTCCCATTGTGAGAAACGGAAAACAGGCAACGATAGGCTATCAGCCTGATGTGTGGAAAAACTGGGAATAAAATCAGAGCATTTATATGAATATTTAGTTTATTTTATCGCTATATAAGTTGTAAAAGTTTTTATTTTATGATAAAATAAGCGTAAAATATTTCCGCCCGTAGCACAGCAGGATAGTGCAGCAGATTCCGATTCTGAAGGTCGGGGGTTCGAATCCTCTCGGGCGGGCCAAAACGAAAATCCTGTCGATTCTTGTCGGCAGGATTTTTGTTTGGCCCGCCCGATTGTAAATTTAATTCCAATGTGATATAATAATCTCAACAAATAAGAATTTGACGGTCACTTTTAACTCTACCATTGGTTTACTTCTCCTCACTAAACCAATGGTGTCTGTGCTTTGCGAGTAACAGCGGTTATACTGTATGCGAAAGGAGGTACCATATGAATCAGATTAAGATAGGAAAATTTATTGCCGAGTGTAGAAAAAAAGAAAAATTAACACAAATGCAGTTGGCAAACAAACTCGGCATCACCGACAAAGCTGTATCTAAGTGGGAAAGAGGCATAGCCATGCCTGATTCAGCGATTATGCTTGAGTTGTGCGATATCTTGAACATCAGTGTAAACGAATTATTAAGCGGGGAGAAATTCAGTATGGAAAACAGCAATCAGAAAAACGAACAGCTTTTGCTTGATATGTCAAAGGAATTAGAGCAAAAAAATAAAACAGTTTGGACTTCAATGTGGGTAATTATGGGTGTAAGTATTACAGCCCTCTTCGCAGGTATATTAATTGCCGCATTTTTGATACCCGAGGGTGTATGGCAACTTATCACAATTCTCGGAATTTGTATTGTGTTTTTGATTCCTTGTTTTTATGCATTGAAGCTTGAAGTAAGTGTGGGAGTTTACAAATGTAAAAATTGCGGTCACGAAATTGTGCCTGCTTATTCAGAGGCACTTTGGGCAATGCACAGAGGAACAACTCGTTACTTAAAGTGTCCTAAGTGCAACAAACGCACTTGGTGCAAAAAAGTATTGAAAAAAATAAAACATCAGATTTGATAACGATAAATTCAAATCTATCAAATTGTTCCCAATTCCGTCGCAAAGCAAAACTTTCCTGCATAATAAAAAATTTTCCTCGTATATTATTATACGAGGTGATTTTTATGACGATTAAACTTAAACCTTTACTTATTAATATTTTTATCCCACTTGTTGTCGGCGGTCTTTCCGCTCTTCTGACAATGGACAGCATGGAAGCTTTTTCAGCTTTGAATCAGCCGCCGTTATCCCCACCCGGATGGCTTTTCCCTGTTGTATGGACAATTCTTTATTTGCTTATGGGAATTGCAGCATATCTTGTTTACACTTCGGGTAAACCCAAAAAGCAAATTAACACCGCATTGTTTGTTTACGGAATTCAGCTTTTCTTCAACTTTCTTTGGTCGATCATCTTTTTTGATAAAGGTGATTACCTCTTCGCCTTTATATGGCTTGTTATTCTGTGGGCTTTAATTCTTGCAAATATAATTCTATTTTACCGAATCTCAAAACCTGCAGGAATTCTCCTCATTCCATATCTTTTATGGGTAACCTTTGCAGGATATCTGAACTTTGCAATTTATCTGCTTAACTAAAAATTAACCTCTCTGAAAAATCAGAGAGGTTTCATTTTGTTTACTTTGTTGCTTTCTTGTATTTTTCAAAATTCTCTGACCATACATCAGCAGACTGAGGAGTATAAGTCACAACATTTTCGCTTGAAGCAATAATTTCTCTTGCCTCTTTAATATCCTTTATTTCACCATGGGAAATAAGCTGTACTGCAAGGTTACCGAGAACTGTTGCCTCAATAGGTCCTGCCTTTACTTCGCAACCGCAGGAGTTAGCGGTCAATTGACAAAGGAGCGTGTCTTTTGTTCCTCCGCCGATAACATGGATTACGGGATAATCTTTGCCTGTACATTCCTTGATTTTTTCAAAGGTTTCTCTGTACTTCATGGCAAGGCTCTCGTAAATACAACGCATGATTTCGCCTACAGTTTCGGGAACATACTGATTTGTTTTTCTGCAATATTCACGCACTCTCTCGGGAAGATTTCCGTGAGGTACAAACTCAGGTGCGTCAGGGTCAATGAAGCATTTGAAAGGCTCTGCTTCAAGTGCCAGCTTTTCAAGGTCAGCGTAAGAATAATTTTCTCCCTCTCTCGCCCACTGACGGCGGCTTTCCTGAATAAGCCACAGACCGATAATATTTTTAAGGAAGCCTGTTGCAAAATCATAACCGCCTTCGTTTGTGACGTTGATTTCGTATGTTGTATCGTTAACAACGGGTTTTTCAAGCTCTGTTCCGAAAAGTGACCATGTACCGCTGCTGATGAATGCAAATTCACCCTCAGGGCAAGGCACTGCACTGATTGCTGACTGTGTATCGTGTTCACAAACTGCAATTACCGGAACGCTTTCAACTCCACATTCTTCACATATTTCGGGACTGAGGAAACCTACCTTTGTACCGCTTTTTACAATAGGTGCAAAAATATCTTTTCTGATTCCCAATTTGTCAAGAAGCTCGCCTGACCAGGAATTTGTTTGTAAATCAATCATCTGAGATGTTGTTGCAATAGAATATTCCGTATTTTTTTCGCCTGTGAGCATATATGCAAAAAGGTCAGGCATAAAAAGCATTTTGTCTGTTCTTTGGAGCATGTGAGGACGCTCTTTTTTAAGTGAAAGAAGCTGGAAAATTGTGTTGAGCTCCATAAACTGAATACCTGTAATGTTATACATTTCTCTTTTAGAAATATACTTTTCGGCCTCTTCAATCATACCAACAGTTCTTGTATCGCGGTAATGAATGGGGTTTTCAAGAAGACATCCGAATTCGTCAAGCAAGCCGAAATCAACACCCCATGTGTCAATACCGATACTGTCAAAGCCGCCTGCCTGTTTTGCCTTTATGATACCCTGTTTGATTTCGTGGAAAAGTCTGAGAACATCCCAGTAAGTAGTTCCGTTCACACTTACGGGATCATTTGAAAAGCGGTGAACCTCTTCCAGCTCAATTTTTCCGTTTTCATATTTACCTATGATTGCTCTGCCGCTTGATGCGCCGAAGTCAAAAGCAAGAACTCTTTTCAAAATACGTCACCTCTGAATTATTCGATTACTACGCCTTTTTTGATAATGATATTTGCATAAATTGCAGTTTCACCTGTTGAAACAATAGCATAAGCTTTCTTTGCTCTGTCATAGAAAGCAAAACGCTCAACAAGCTCAAATTCTTTTTCGCCTTCGTTTTTCTCAACAATATCCTTGTACTCTGCCCAGATTGGAGGTCTGTTTTCGCTGTCACCGTTATCCATAAGTGAGACGGGAGCATCAACGTAAGTGTCAAGAGGGAAAAGCTTTAAAATCGCATCAAGAACATCGGGCACTGAGTGTCCGTCAAGGCGCACAAGTCTTTGTGCACAAGCTGCTGCGGGGAAATTTCCGTCACCGATTACAAGCTCGTCACCGTGTCCCATTTCCATGAGAATCTTAAGAAGTTCAGGTGTTAAAATTGAAGGAATGTTTTTAAGCATAATTAAAATCCTTTCTTTATTTGAAGTTTTTTTATTTTACTTTTTCACCGTACATGCTGTACATGTTACTGTAAATTCCGCCTTTTTTTATAAGTTCATCATGTGAACCCTGTTCAGCAATACCGTCCTCTGTAAGAACGATAATTTCATCTGCATTTTTTATTGTTGTAAGTCTGTGGGCAATTGTAAGTGTCGTTCTGCCCTTTGCAAGCCTTTCAAGTGATTCCTGAACAAGCTTTTCACTTTCGTTATCAAGAGCTGATGTTGCTTCGTCGAGGAGAAGGATGGGAGGATTTTTAAGGAAAACTCTGGCGATGGAAATTCTCTGCTTCTGTCCGCCTGAAAGTTTAACTCCTCTCTCACCGATATATGTGTCAAAACCGTTTGGAAGTGCTGAAATAAAATCGTAAGCACCTGCCTGTTTTGTGGCTTCAATAACTTCTTCTTGAGTTGCATCTGATTTGCCGTAGAGCAGATTATCACGGATCGTTCCGCTGAACAAATAAACATCCTGTGCCACAACACCGATATTTTTACGCAGCGAACGGAGAGTGATATCCTTGATATTTCTGCCGTCTACTAAAATTTCTCCGCTTTCAGCCTCATAGAAACGGGGAATAAGGTTACAGAGCGTTGTTTTACCGCCGCCGCTGGGACCTACAAGAGCAAGGTTTCCGCCTTTTTTAAGATGTAGATTCAGGTTATGGAGAATCTGTTTTTCGCCTTTTACATAGCTGAAAGATACATTTTTAAACTCAATTTCGCCTTCGACATTTTCAATATCAACTGCATTATCACTGTCAACGATTTCCGGAACTTCGTCCATAATTTCAGTAAATCTTTCAACACCTGTAACACCTCGGCTGAACTGCTCACTGAAATCTACAATGCTTCTTACAGAATTGAGAAGCGTTGAAACGAGAAGCAAGCTTGCTGCAAAATCTCCCGCTTCAATTTTTCCTTCTTTCATCAGCCATGCACCCATTGCAATAACAGCAATATACATTGTGCCGTTAATAAGTCCTACCGTTGCATGGAAAGAGGACATATATTTGTATCCTCTGATTTTAACCTTTATGTACTCGTCACAACCTGCAAGAAACTTTTTCTTCTCTGTTTCTTCATTTGTAAATGAACGTACAACCTTTACACCTAAAAGACTGTCCTCAAGACGGGCATTGATTTCACCTATCTGATGTCTGTTTTCCTTGAATGTATCACGCATTTTTGTTCTTGTCTTTTTTGTAAGCAGAACCATAAAGGGGAAGAGGACAAAAACTGCTACTGCAAAGCGGATATCCATTGTTGCAAAAATGAAAAAGCTTGCAAGGAATTTGACAACTGTCATCAGAATCATTTCAGGAAAATGATGTGACCACTCTGCAACATCAAAAAGGTCTGATGTCATTCGCGACATAAGCTGTCCTACTTTTGTGTTGTCAAAATATGAGAAAGAAAGCTTCTGCAAATGGTCGAACATATCTTCTCTCATGGCATTTTCAATTTTCGTGCCCATTTTGTGACCAAAATAAGACTGACAATAGCTTGCAACACTTTCAATTGCCTTTATTCCCACATAAGCAAGACATATCGTAAATAAAAAATCATATGTAAGGGACATGCCCTCATTTGTAATTTTTTTCACGATCAACGGCAGAATTATTTCACTCGTTGCTGCAACAATTGCACAGAGAAGAACACAAAGCTCTGTACTGAGATGTTTTTTCAGATAAGGAAAGAATCTTTTAATAAGAGAAAAATTCTGTATAAACGTTCTTTCGTTATTTTCTTTTTTCATCGGGATATCCCCTCCTTTGCAAAAATTTATAAAAGATGTTTTCAGTTAAGTTTTTCAAGAAGTTTTTTAGCCTGATTTCTGACGTTTTCAGGACAAGGACTGCCGAGAGGTGTTCTCATTGAAACGCATCTTTCAAGAGAAATTGCCTCATAAACTCCCTCGTCAAATAAGTCGCACACACCCTTGTAATCTTCAATCGGAAGTACATCAAGTGTAGTTCCCTTTTCAATGCAAAGAGCTACAAGCTCACCTGTAGCCTTATAAGCATCACGGAAAGGAAGTCCTTTTGAAACAAGGAAATCTGCACAGTCTGTAGCATTAATAAATCCGCCGAGAGCCGCTTTCTTCATGTTCTGAGGAATAACTGTCATAGTTTCGATCATAGGAATAAATGCTGTCAGACAAAGCTTGACTGTGTCAACTGCATCAAAAATTGCATCCTTATCCTCCTGCATATCTTTGTTGTATGCAAGGGGAAGTCCTTTCATAAACGCAAGAAGAGTCATAAGGTCGCCGTAAACTCTGCCTGCTTTACCGCGGACAAGCTCTGCAATATCAGGATTTTTCTTCTGCGGCATAATACTTGAGCCTGTTGAGAAAGCATCATCAAGCTCAATAAACTTGAATTCCCACGAACACCACATAATAATTTCCTCGCTGAAGCGTGAAAGGTGCATCATAAGAATTGAAATTGCGCTTGCAAGCTCGATACAGAAATCTCTGTCTGAAACGCCGTCAAGTGAATTCTGTGTAGGTCCTGCAAAGCCTAAAAGTTCTGCTGTTCTTTCACGGTTGAGAGGATATGTTGTACCTGCCAATGCTCCGCTGCCGAGAGGACAGTAATCCATTCTCTTTAAACAGTCTTCAAGTCTGCCGATATCACGAAGGAACATCTCGCCGTAAGCTAAAAGATGATGTCCGAAAGTAATGGGCTGTGCTCTCTGCAGATGTGTATAACCCGGCATTACAACCTCAGCATACTTTTCCGCCTGATTTGCAATGACCTTTTCAAGGTCTTTAACCTGTGAAATAAGCGCCGTACATTCCTTTTTAAGATAAAGTCTGATATCAAGTGCAACCTGGTCATTACGGCTTCTTGCTGTGTGAAGTCTTTTACCTGCCTGACCGATTCTTCTTGTCAGCTCACCTTCGATAAAAGTATGTATATCTTCCGCATCAGGGTCTATGGGAAGTGTTCCGTCAATGATTTCTTCTTTTATTTTTGTAAGTTCTGAAACTATTGCTTCTTTATCCTCTGCAGAAATTATTCCCTGCTCTGAAAGCATTGTTGCATGAGCGATACTTCCGTCAATATCTTCCTTAAACATTCTTGAGTCAAATGAAATAGAAGAATTAAAATCGTTTGTTTTTTTATCTGCTTCTTTAGAAAAGCGTCCTGCCCAAAGTTTCATATCATGTTTCCTCCAAAAAATTAAAGGGTGAAAAATACTTCACCCTTAATTTTAAAAGTTTTCATTATAAATGTCAAGCAAATACTTGCCTTATTACATTATTTATTTGCTTCTCTTTCCTGGTCAAGGATTGCCTTAACCTTGATGGGAAGTCCGAAGAGGTTGATGAAGCCTGCTGAATCGTTCTGGTCATAAACTTCATCTTCATCAAATGTTGCAAATGCTTCACTGTAAAGTGAATATGGAGATGTTGTACCTGCATTGATGATGTTACCTTTGTAGAGCTTAAGTTTTACATCACCTGTAACTGTTTCCTGTGTTTTATCAACAAATGCTGAAAGTGCTTCACGAAGAGGTGTAAACCATTTGCCAAAGTAAACAAGGTCTGCAAACTGATTTGCAACAAGTGCTTTGTAGTGCTGAGTGTCTCTGTCAAGGCAAAGAGTTTCAAGAACCTGATGTGCTCTGTAAAGGATCGTTCCGCCGGGAGTTTCATAAACGCCTCTTGATTTCATACCTACAAGACGGTTTTCAACCATATCAATAAGACCGATACCGTTTCTGCCGCCGATTTCGTTAAGCTTACAAACAAGGTCAACAGGTTCCATCTTCTCGCCGTTAAGAGCAACAGCCTCACCTTTTTCAAATGTAAGTGTTACATACTCTGCCTTGTCGGGTGCCTGTTCGGGAGAAACGCCGAGCTCAAGGAAGCCGGGTTTGTCATACTGAGGCTCGTTTGCAGGGTCTTCAAGGTCAAGACCTTCATGTGAAAGGTGCCAGAGGTTCTTATCCTTTGAATAGTTTGTTTCTCTGTTGATTTTAAGAGGAATACCCATTTTTTCAGCGTATTCGATTTCATCTTCACGAGATTTGAATTCCCATGTTCTCCAGGGAGCAATGATTTCCATTTCGGGAGCAAATGCTTTGATTGCAAGCTCGAAACGTACCTGGTCATTACCTTTACCTGTACAGCCGTGGCAGATTGCATCAGCGCCTTCTGCTTTAGCAATTTCTACGATTCTCTTTGCGATAATGGGACGTGCAAAAGCTGTGCCGAGAAGGTATTCGCCTTCATAAATTGCACCTGCTTTAATTGTGGGATAAATGTATTCTTCAACAAAAACTTTCTTCAAATCTTCAATGTAAAGCTTTGATGCACCTGTTTTTATTGCTTTTTCTTCAAGGCCGTCAAGCTCTGTGCCCTGACCAACGTCACCTGATACTGCAACTACCTCACAGTTGTTATAATTCTCCTTAAGCCACGGAATGATAATTGATGTATCAAGTCCGCCGGAATAAGCAAGAACAACTTTTTTAATTTCTTTTTTCATCTCTGATTACCTCCAATTTATATTTTTTTCCATTTATTTCACTTGATATACACTATTATACACTTTTTATGCATAAAATCAAGCAAAAATTCATAAATATACAAAATTTATACATATTTGACATTTACACGAAAAAATAATAAAATAATTGTACACTATTACAACAATTTTTTCAAGGGGGATATGCCGATGAATAAGAATAAAAATTTAAGACCTGTGCTTTTTTGGACACTTATCGGCATTATTGCAGTAAGTGCTGTCCTTTTTGTGATATCACTTTTTACCGACAGAGTCACTCCTCCCGAAGAAATCAACAACGGAACTTTTTCTTCAAAAACGGACTACTGGACCGATGCAAAAGGAACAGTTGCAAAGGATATTATTTATGAAGAAGACCAGAGTATTTATAAAAGTTCATTTCTCGGTGAATATAAGAGCTACGGTATCAACCCTGAAATAACTAAAATCAGCAAAAACGGCTGGAATCTGATTTTACTGAATAAAAGCAATATTCTTCCCGATAATTATGAACTGAATCTCGCTTCCATTGCAGGCAGCAACATTAAGATGGATGCGGATGCTGCAGAATTTTTCAATAAAATGTATATTGAAGCTACAAAGGAAGGAATTATTCTGACTCCTTTCTCAGGCTACAGAACTGTTTCTTTCCAGAGAAAGCTTTTTGAAAACAAAATTGAAGATATTATAACAAAAACGGGACAAGAAGAAAAAGACGCTGTAAACGAAGCTCTTAAATCTGTTAATATTCCTGCTTCCAGCGAGCATAATGCAGGACTTTCCGTTGATATCATCAGCCGTGATGCTTCTTTTGCGGAAACTGATGAATATAAATGGCTTTATTCAAATGCTCATAAATACGGCTTCGTTCTCCGTTATCCTGAGGGTAAAGAAGAGGTTACAGGTGTTGAATTCAAGCCTTATCACTGGCGTTTTGTAGGAATAAACGCTGCAAATGAAATGAAAAAAACAGGTCAGTGTCTTGAAGAATATTTAAAATAAGTTACAGAGGGATTATATATGCAATATTTTGCAAAACATTATGATGTTGCAGTTATCGGAGCCGGTCATGCGGGAATTGAGGCAGGGCTTGCTTCCGCACGTCTTGGCTGTGAAACATGCGTTTTCACAATAAATCTTGACTGGGTGGGAAATATGCCCTGTAATCCGTCTATCGGCGGTACATCTAAAGGACATTTAGTTCGTGAAATTGATGCTCTCGGCGGCGAAATGGGAATTGCCGCAGATTTACATACACTTCAGAACAGAATGCTCAATGTGGGAAAAGGACCTGCCGTACATAGTCTCAGAGCACAGATCGACAGACGTCTTTACTCCCAGTACATGAAGCATACTCTTGAAAAACAGGAAAATCTTGAACTCAGACAGGCTGAAATTGTAGATTTAAAGAAAAATGACGAGGGATCGTGGGAAATGACTACGAACCTTGAAGCAATTTATACTGCCGAATGTGTTATTCTTGCAACAGGCACATTCCTTGGCGGCAAAATTTATGTAGGTGATGTTTCATTTTCAAGCGGTCCCGACGGCATGTTCCCTGCTGACAAGCTTTCAGAGGCTCTTGTAAAACTCGGTGTTGAAACAAGAAGATTCAAAACAGGTACCCCATCCCGTGTTAACAAAAGAAGTGTTAACACTGAGATTCTTGAATTACAGACAGGCGATGAGGAAACTACACCGTTTTCTTTTAATTATAATTCTAAAATAGAAAATACAGAACCTTGTTACGTTACATATACAAATGAAGAAACAAAAAGAATCATTCTTGAAAATTTACATCGCTCTCCCCTTTACGGCGGAAAAATTGACGGTGTAGGACCAAGATACTGTCCCAGCATAGAAGATAAAATTGTAAGATTTGCAGAAAAAGAAAGACATCAGATTTTTATTGAGCCTTGCGGCAGCAGTGAAAACACAGAAGAAATGTATTTGCAAGGTCTTTCATCTTCTCTGCCTGAAGATGTTCAGCTTGCATTTATCAGAACTATTCCCGGTCTTGAAAATGCACAGGTTATGAGAACAGCATATGCTATTGAATACGACTGCGTAGACCCGTTGACTCTTAAAGCCACACTTGAGTTTGAAAAACTTAACGGTCTTTACGGCGCAGGTCAGTTTAACGGTTCCAGCGGCTACGAGGAAGCAGCAGCGCAGGGACTTGTTGCAGGTATTAATGCTGCAAGAAAAGTTCAGGGCAAGGATGAATTTATTCTTGACAGAGCAAGCTCATATATAGGTACTCTTATAGATGACCTCGTAACAAAAGGATGCTCGGACCCCTACAGAATGATGACGTCACGTTCAGAATACAGACTTATTTTAAGACAGGATAATGCAGACCTTCGTCTTACAGAAAAAGGATATGAGCTCGGTCTTATAAGCGAAGAAAGATATCAGAAATTCTTACATAAAAAAGAACTTATTGCCGAAGAAGATAAACGAGTCAAAAGCGTAGTAATATCGCCGTCTGAAAGGCTTAATAAGGTTCTTGTTTCACGTGAAACAGCACCTATAAAAACAGGTGTTCGTCTCTCTGAGCTTATAAAAAGACCTCAGCTTAATTATAAAATTCTTGCTGAGTTTGATACAGAAAGACCTGACCTTCCTAAAGAAATTTTCGAGCAGGTGGAAATTGAAATCAAATATGAAGGCTATATAAAAAGACAAAAAGCACAAATTGACGAAATGCGTCGTCTTGAAAAGAAAAAGATAGATTTTATAAAGGATTATAAAGAAATTGTGGGACTTCGCCTTGAAGCACAGGAAAAGCTCAATAAAGTAAAACCTGCAAATATCGGGCAGGCTTCAAGAATTTCAGGTGTAAGCCCTGCTGATATTTCGGTGCTTCTTATTTATTTATCTTCCCTTGGAAAGGAAAACAGGCAATGATTATTTCTAAAGAATTATTTATTGAATCACTCAGACCTTTCAATATTACTCTTACTGATGAAAAAATTGAAATGTTTGATAAATATGCTTCGCTTCTTATAGAATGGAATGCAAAATTCAATTTAACAGCGATCAAAGACCCTGACGGAATTGTTGTAAAACATTTTGTTGACAGTCTTGCTGTTCTTTCAGAAAATACACTTGAAGGCTCTCTTATAGATGTGGGAACGGGCGCAGGCTTTCCCGGACTTCCCCTTCTGATTGCAAGTGATAACCTTGATGTTACATTTCTTGACAGTACAGGAAAAAAAATCAAATTCATTGAAACAGTTCTCGATGAACTCGGCTTATTTGCTGATACAGTTAATGCGAGAGCAGAAGAAGCTGCAAAAGATAAATTTTTACGTGAAAGCTTTGACTTTGCTACTGCAAGAGCAGTTTCAAATCTTCGTGATTTATCTGAATATTGTTTACCTTTCGTAAAAGCAGGCGGTAAATTTATATCCATGAAAAGTGCTAAAACTGACGAAGAAATTAAAGATGCAAAGGAAGCTATAAAAGTTCTCGGCGGCGAAATTGAAAAGATTAATTCTTTTGAACTTGCTGATTGCGGAGAAAGAACACTCATTTTCATTAAAAAAGTTCGTCCTACTCCGACAAAATATCCGAGAAATTATTCTCAGATTGTGAAAAATCCGATTGTTTCACGTGAAACAAAGTAAATTAATAACGATTTTTGTCGCAATTTTCTGCTGGACAAACCTCCTTCAAAGGTGTATTCTTGACTTACGGAAATCAAGTCAGAAAGCACTTTTGGAGGATTTTTTAATGCAAAAAGAAGATGCAGGACGCATTATTTTAATCAGATGCAATAAAATAAATCCTTCAAAAATAAAAAAAGCTTCACTTGATAATAATATATCAAGATTATCAGAAAGTATCAAAAAATACGGAATTATACAGCCGCTAATCGTCAGACCGTTGAATTATGGATTATATGAAATAATAAGCGGTAACAGAAGATTTTCCGCAGCGAAGCTTGCGGGAATTACATCAGTTCCCTGTATTATAATAGATACTGATGAAAAAGCCGCATTAAAAATAAATTTAATCGAAAATACTTTTAAAAGTACTTATTCCGTTTTTGATGAGGCAGATATTATAAAATCACTTATTCTTGATTATGAATTTTCAGTAGATGAAATTTCCCATATGCTTTGCTGTAACATTTCTGAAGTAATTGATAAACTTAAAATACTTCATTTTTCACGTGAAAACAGAATAAAAATTGAAAATTTCAATATTTCATTTAGCCAATGCAAATCACTGCTGAAGCTTGAAAATACTGAATTTTTTGACGAAGCTCTTGATGAAATTATAAAGGAAAAATTCAATGATTTTCAAACTGAAGAATATGTAAAAAAAATACTCAAAAACCTGCATAATACTGCGGTTTTTAAAGATATCAGACTATTTACAAATACTATTGCAAATGCAGTGGAAAAAATGAAATCTGCAGGTATTAAAGTAATTTTTGATAAAGAGGAAAATGAAGAAAAAATAAGTTTTTCAATTATTATTCCTAAAAAACAAAATTCTGCTATAAAGTCGCAGTAAAATGCGGTTTTATATACAAGGGCATTTTGCCCACCCATATCTTTCTCTTTCACACCCCACATCCACAAACGGCGGAGGAGCAGTCATTATTCGGCTGCTCCTTTGCTGTTTTGTTTCACGTGAAACTTTTTATCTCTTTTCATTATAAATAATGACAACAAAAATATTGCAATTTTATTATATCTATGATATAATAAGTTAATTATTATGGAGAAGGTTGCCGTTCTTTCAGATAGGAGAACTTCAGATATGGGAAAAACCATTGCTATAGTTAATCAAAAAGGCGGTGTAGGAAAAACTACAACTGCAGTTAACCTTGTTGCTGCTCTCGGCAGTAAAGGCTATAAAACTCTTCTTGTGGATATAGATCCACAGGGCAATACAACAAGCGGTTTAGGTGTAAACAAAAGAAATATTTCAAAATCATCTTATGATTTGCTTACAGGTAATGCAAGAGCTCAGGAAGTAATTATAAACACTGAATTTAAAAATGTCAGTGTTATCCCTTCAAGCATTAATCTTGCAGGTGCTGAAATTGAACTTGTAGATATTAAAAACAGGGAATCAAGACTTAAAACTTCTCTCTCACTTGTAAAAAATGATTTTGATTTTATTTTTCTTGACTGTCCCCCTTCTCTTGGTCTAATAACATTGAATGCACTTTGCTGTACAGATACATTTTTTGTACCAATCCAGTGCGAATATTATGCCTTAGAGGGACTTTCACAGCTTATGTCAACAGTAAGACAGGTTAAAAAGCTTTATAACGAATATATCGACCTTGAAGGCATTTTACTTACTATGTATGACGGAAGACTTAATCTTACTCAACAAGTCGTTGAAGAGGTAAAAAAGTTTTTTCCTAAAAAGGTTTATTCAACAGTAATTCCGAGAAATGTAAGATTATCAGAAGCTCCTTCTTTCGGACAACCTGTAATTTATTATGACAAATCTTCCAGAGGAGCAGAAGCTTATATGAATCTGGCAGATGAATTTTTAAAACTAAATCACAAATAAGGATGTGAATACATGGCAAAGAAAGGACTCGGCAGAGGAATTGAATCACTTTTTACTGAAAATTCTTTAGAAGAAATAAACTCTTCTTCTACGGAAAAAGTAAAACTGGTTGATATCGTACCTAATAAAGATCAGCCAAGAAAAAAATTCAATGACGCTTCTCTTTCAGAACTCGCAGACAGTATTCTGCAGCACGGCGTAATTCAGCCTCTCCTTGTACGTCCCCTTTCAGGCGGTACATATCAGCTTGTAGCCGGCGAAAGAAGATGGCGCGCATCGAGAATGGCAGGTCTTAAAGAAGTTCCCGTAGTTATAAAAGACCTTTCTGATGAGGAAGCTTCGGTTATCGCAATGATAGAAAATCTTCAGCGTGAAGATTTGAACGCTATAGAAGAAGCTGACGGAATAAAATACCTTATGACAAAATACGGTCTTACACAGGAAGAAGTCAGTGAAAGAGTGGGAAAATCCCGCTCAGCAGTTGCAAATGCACTTAGACTTTTAAAGCTTCCCGAAAGCATTTCAGAATATGTAAGAGACGGTATAATTTCCGCAGGCCATGCAAAAGCTCTTCTTCCTCTTGAAGATGAAGAAAAAATGATTTCTGTCTGTAACAGAATAATTGCTGAAAATCTTTCAGTCAGAGAAACAGAAAAAATTGTTAAAGATATGCTGACCGAAAAGAAAAACAAAAAGAAAAAGTCAAGAGATAAATTTTTCGATGAGGTTGAACTTTCTCTCAAAGATTCATTAAAAAGAAAAATCAAAATCAATTCAACTTCAAAAAATAAAGGTACTATTACTATCGAATTTTTTGATAAAGAGGACCTTGTAAACTTTGTAAAATATTTTGATGAAAATAAATAATTAGGAGTAGATTCAGATGTTAGACATTAAAGTTATCAGAGAAAATCCCGAAAAAGTCAAAGCAGCCATGAAAACAAGAAATAAAGATATGGATGCTCTTGTAGATGAAGTTCTTGCAATAGATGCAGAACGCAGAGAGCTTATGACAAAAACAGACTCTCTTAAACAGGAACAGAATGAAGCAAGTAAAAAAATTCCTCAGATAAAAAAAGAAGGCGGAGATATCTCCGAAATCATGAAGAGAATGAACGAAATCAAAGAGCTTATCAAAGCTAATGATGCAGTTCTCTCTGAGCTTGAGGAAAAGCAGAAAAAAATCATGTATGAATTTCCAAATATTCCTAGTGAAACAACACCTATCGGTAAAGACGACAGTGAAAATGTTGAAATAAGAAAATGGGGCGAGCCCAGAAAATTTGATTTTGAAGCAAAAGCTCATTGGGATATCGGTGCAAATCTCGGTATTCTTGATCCCGAAACTGCAGCTAAGGTTACAGGTACAAGATTCCATTTTTATAAAGGTCTCGGTGCAAGACTTGAAAGAGCAATTATCAACTTTTTCCTTAATACTCACATCGAAAACGGTTATACAGAGGTTATGCCTCCTTATATGGTAAACCGTGCATCAATGACAGGTACAGGTCAGCTTCCTAAATTTGAAGAGGATGCATTCAAAACAACTAATGATTATTTCCTTATTCCCACAGCTGAGGTTCCCGTAACAAACATGCACCGTGATGAAATTCTTGACGGTTCAAAGCTTCCCATCAGCTATTGCGCATACTCAGCATGCTTCAGAGCAGAAGCAGGTTCAGCAGGCAGAGATACAAGAGGTCTTATCAGACAGCATCAATTCAACAAGGTTGAGCTTGTTAAATTTGT
>CAZDQE010000036.1:0-23095 GCA_964507395.1 uncultured Eubacteriales bacterium
GTGACGTTCCATCATCTGTGCAAGAGTATAGTCGCCGTCACTTGCATTTGTGTGTGAGTGAAGTGCTGTCTTATACTGATTGATTGTTGACCAATCAATATTTTCATAAGGGTTTGAAATTGTAAAGCCCTCCGCTTCGCTGCCTGCTGCTGACACAGCGAGAGACGAAAACATAAAAATCGCCGACAGCATAAAGCATACTGTTTTAAGAATAAAACCTTTGTTTTTCATGATATCTTACTTCCTTTCAGTTAAGTAGTATACTATAATATAATAACATAAAATTACCGATATTCAAAGTTAAATATTGTACAATTTTTCAGATAACAAAATATGCAAATTACACAAAGTTACTTCACAACTGCAATGACGATCCCGCATATAATAACCGCTGCACAGAAAAGCTTGTAAAGAATCCGTTTTTCCTTGAACACAAATTTTCCGCCGAGAATCACGACTATGCAGCTTATCTGTTTTATGAGAGTCATCAGAGTTACCGTGCAATCAGGGTCGTTGTTTGCAACAAACAGTGCCTTGTCGCCGATAACAAGAGTCAGGCTCATAAGATATACCCATTTGTTTTTAAGTGTAGATTTGAAGTCGATTTTTGTGTGGGTAAAAATTATGTATAAAGCATAAAAAAACACAAGGAAAAGCATATACCAGAACTGGAGCTGGCCGGAGGTCAGATCCCCTTTTCGCATGAGAATTTTGTCAAGGGCACCTGAAAGTGCAGTCAGCGCACAGCCGATAAATGCCGTTATTACAATTTTTATATCAACCTTTTCGCTTGCTTTTTCATTTTTAGAAAAAGGTCTGAATTTAAGCAGAAGAAGTCCTGCTGACACAAGAAAAAGTCCTGCAATGTGTCGGATGCCTATTCTCTCACTCAGTAGAATTATTCCGTATAGAGTTGAAAAAATTATTCTTGATAAATCAAGAACTCCGTAGAGGCTGACAGGCATTTTTGAAAGCGCCTTGAAGGAGTATATCCATGCCACAAAAATCACAAAGGATTTTATTAGAATCAGATACATATAATCCGTGTTCTCAATTCTGAAAGCCTCGCCTGCATACGGCAATACCATCACAAATGACAGACACACATACATGAATAAAGTTTCCATAACAGTGCTTTTACGCAATGCTATCTTTTTGAAAATCTCACGGCTTCCCTTGCATATTCCGTAAACTGCAACAAGAAGCACCCAGATATAACTGCTCATCTTTTCATCTCTTTTTTCGTAATATGTATTAAATCTACCACCGAGAGGGGTTTTTGTCAATTAAATGGACAAAATATTGTGTTTTGACACGATAAAATGTGAATATTTTCGATAAATTTAATTTTTTCACAAAAAACACTTGCTTTTTTTGTAAATAACATATATAATATTAAACGTTGTAATCAGATATTAAAGAAGGAGGTGCGACAAATGGCAAAATGTGAATACTGCGGAAAGAGCGTTTCTTTCGGTATTAAGGTTTCCCATTCACACAGAAGATCAAACAGAACATGGAAGCCCAACATCATGCGTGTTAAGGCTGTTGTTAACGGTACTCCTAAAAGAGTTTATGTATGCTCTCGTTGCTTACGCTCCGGTAAGGTAACTCGCGCTGTGTGATTTAAGGCACTTCAGTGTTCTTAATTACGATTAAAAATCAGAAATTAAATCTCCGTAAGTTTTGGCTTGCGGAGATTTTTCTTTTTCGTTTGCTATATTATTAAAAATAATTAAGAGTCGCATGTTCTGTCATTTTTTTGCATGAAACGTTGATTTTCTTAAGATTTATGTTTAAAAAATATTAATATACTGTTAAAATTTGGCAAAAAACACTACTATATTTTGTGTCTTTACCCCTATTTTTACACAAATTATAATAATTTTATAATCTTTGTTTACATCATGTTCACACTTTCATAACATTTATAATAAACGGAACATATAGATTATAGTTGTGTGTAATTTGTGAATACGTTCACAGAAAATTCAAAATTTACTAGGAGGAAAACACATGAAAAACAAAAAATTCAGAGCTGTGCTCAGTCTTGCACTCGCGGTCATTATGGCATTTTCAGTAGCTCTTACTGCATCTGCTTCCGAGTTCAACGGAAAAGTTACATTCAGCTCTGCAAACGGACAGTATCAGGCAACAAAAATTTCTCATCCTGACAAAGGCCTCGGAGAAATCGACGGTGTTGTTGACTACATCGGCAACAGCATGGTTTCAGCCAAGGATGAGGGTCAGGGCGACAGAGCACAGAGCTACATCTGGGCTGCTATTGCAAAAGGCGACTATATCTACGCTTCCACTAACTACAACTCCATGATGGCTACTCTTTCCTTCATGGACACAGTTCTCGGCAATGACTACGACCCCACAGTTATGCACTCTCTCCTTGATGTTATGTTCAACGGCTCTTTCTTCATTGAAGAAGAAGACGGCGGCAAACCAAGCGGTGTTCTCTTCAAAATGAACGCAAAAACAGGAGAAGTTAAAATCCTTATGTCTGACCCAAAGGGTGTTCAGCTCCGTAACGTTTGCGAATATAACGGCAAATTCTACTTCTGCGGCTCGGTTTACGGTCTTCCCAAAATCGTTCAGGTTGACCCCGAAACTGATGAAGTAAAAATTGTTTATGAAGGCATTTCAGGAGCTGACTATTATCAGGCTTACAAGCTTGGTATCTGCTCAGCAATCCGCGGTCTTTGCGAATACAACGGTCAGCTTGTTGTCAGCATGGTAACACTTGACGGTGCTGAAATCCTTATCTCTGACCATCCCGAAGACGGTCAGGAAGCTTTCACAAGAATCGCTACACAGGAAGATTTGTTTGACTACCCTGCTTACTGTTTCCCCGACAGTATTTACGGCGGTTCAATCTGGGAAATGGTTGAATTCAACGATAAGCTCTATGTTACAATGTGTACAGGACGTCCCGACAACAAGCCTGATGAAAATTCAATGCAGTCTTTCGCAATCGTAGTCGGCGAACCCGCAGAAGACGGTACATGGTCATGGAGAGCTCTTGCAGGTGACAAAGAAAATGACGGTGCAAGATACACATTCGGCATTGACCCTGAAAGAACAAGAGCAGGCGCAGGCGTACTTAACGTTTACGGCGACTACCTCTACATCGGTGAATACAACGACGAAGAAATCGCTCTCGAAGATGTTATCTTCAAGCTTGACTTTGACTTTGTTAACGCCAACCTTGAACAGTCTGTAAGCCTTTACAGAATGGATAAGGACGAAAACATGGAGCTTGTTATGGGTAACGCTACAAAAATGTTCCCGAACGGCAGCCTTTCAGGTCTTAATTCAGGCTTCGGCAGAAACGAAAACCAGTATATCTGGAGAATGACAACATACAACGGAAAGCTTTTCGTTGGTACATTCGATACATCAAGCCTTCTTGAACCTATCGGTCAGTTTGTAAACAAAGACCTGCTTACAATGTCAAGAGCTGACTGGAGAAAGCTTATCGGCTATCTTGAGATTTTCCTTGAAGCAAGCAATGCTGCGCAGGAAGAAGCACTTGCAGATGCTAAGATGACTAAGGAAGACAAGGCAAGTCTTGCAAGCCTTAACTACCTTTTCGATAACTATTCAACAAACGAAATTGTTAAACTTGCTACAGGCGAAACAGAAGGCGACACAAAAACAGCAATGTCAACAGAAGAGCTTCTTGAAAAAGTCAAAGGTCTTCTTAAATGTGCTAAATACCTCAGCAAAGCAGACAGAGGCTTTGACCTTTATGTTTCAGAAGACGGTGTAAACTTTGAAACAATCACAACAAACGGTCTCGGCGACCCCACAAACCACGGTCTTCGTGTGTTCGCTAACATGGACTGCGGTCTTATGATCGGTACTGCTAACCCCTTCTGGGCAGGTCAGGTATGGATGATGACAGACGACGGCGAAATCGTTGAAAACACAGAAACAATCCTTGATAAGATTGAAGCTGTATTTACAAGCATTTGGGAAACAATTTCAGGCATTTTCAGAACAATAGGAGTTGTATTTGCTAACTGGGATGTAATTTCAGAAACAATCACTTCAGTTGTTACAGGAATTCAGAACGGCACACTCTTTGCCGCCTGAACTTTCTAGCTAAAATACCCTAAGAAATCCCCGCTCGGTGTTCCGAACGGGGATTATTGTTTGTGTTCATTTGTTTAATCAGAACAGACTTATCTGGTTTGATTCGGGCAATTCATCAAGTGCCCCTGCTTCTCTCAAAGCAGTTATAACACTGGTAGAAACGCCTGAACGAAGCTGAAGGTCTTCTGCCGAAATAAACTCACCCTTACCGTCTTCGCGGGCTGCCTGAAGCTGTTTTGCCGCGTTTTCGCCAACACCGTTAAGTGCCGAGAAAGCAAGTCGGATCTTTCCGTCCTCAATCTGATAAACGGTTGCATGGGATTTATAAATATCAACAGGAAGAAGCTCAACTCCCCTTGCCATCATTTCATTGATAACCTGAAGTGCCGTATATGTACCTTCCTCTTTTGCAGTTGCTTCCTTGACTTTCATTTTGGCTGAGATATCAGCCATTTTCTTTTTAACGGCTGAACGTCCCTGCATAATTGCAACTGTATCAACATCTTCACCGCGTACTGTCATGTAAACTGCATAATACTCAACAGGACGGTAAATTTTATACCAGCCAAGTCTGAGTGCCGCACTGACGTAAGCTGCCGCATGGGCTTTGGGGAACATGTACTTGATTTTCATACAGGAATCTATATACCACTGAGGAACATCATGCTCCTTCATAGCATTGATATGGTCCTCTGTAAGAAGCTTTGTAGCCTTACCCTTACGGACAATTTCCATTATCTTAAACGCCATATCAGGCTCAAGACCTTTATGCATAAGATAAACCATGATACTGTCACGCGTTCCGATAACGTCAGAAATCGTACAGGTACCGTCCTTGATAAGGTCCTGAGCGTTTCCGAGCCAAACATCAGTTCCGTGTGAAAGTCCTGAAATCTGAAGAAGGTCCGTAAAGTTCTTGGGTGCCGCATCAAGTATCATCTGACGGACAAAGGGCGTACCCATTTCGGGAATTGAAAGAGTGCCTGTTTCACATTCAATATCCTCTGCCGTAACTCCGAGCGGCTCGGGACAGTTAATCATCTCGTAGATTTTCGGATCACAGATATCAACATCCATTGCGGCAATACCTGTTGCATCCTCAAGATGCTTATAAAACGTGGGAACATCATGACCGAGGTTATCAAGCTTCAGAATAGTATCATGAAGCGAATGGAAGTCGAAGTGAGTTGTGAGGATATCCTTATCAACTTTATCAGCGGGATGCTGAATGGGTGTAAAATCCTCAGCCTCATAGTCATTGGGAATAATAACCATGCCGCCGGGGTGCTGTCCCGTTGTTCTCTTGACACCTGTACAGCCTATCGTAAGTCTGTCCTCTTCTGCACGGGAAAGAACTCTTCCCCTCTCGTCAAGGTATTTTTTGACAAAGCCGTATGCTGTTTTATCTGCAAGGGTGCCGATCGTACCCGCTTTGAAGCAATGGTCTTTACCGAAAAGCTCTTCCGTATATCTGTGTGCCCAGAACTGATATTCACCTGAGAAATTAAGGTCGATATCAGGCTGTTTATCTCCCTTGAAGCCAAGGAAGGTTTCAAATGGAATGTCATGTCCGTCACGGTTAAGAGGATGTCCGCAATCGGGGCAGTCTTTCTTCGGCAAGTCATAGCCTGAGCCGTATTCACCTTTAAGGAAAAATTCACTGTACTGACACTTGGGGCACACATAATGAGGTGCCAAAGGGTTAACCTCGGAAATACCTGCGGCATTTGCAACGAATGATGAACCTACCGAACCTCGTGAGCCTACAAGATAGCCGTGCTCTACCGAGTTCCAGACAAGCTTCTGAGCGATAACATACAGAACGGCGAAACCGTTTTTAATAATTGATTTCAGTTCCTTATCAAGCCTTGTAGCAACATATTCGGGAACGGGATCACCGAACATTTTCTTTGTTCTTTCCCAACAGATTCTTTTAAGCTCTTCTTCAGCGCCCTCGATATAAGGCGGATAGTTTCCGTTGGGAATAGGTCTGATTCTTTCAACTGTGTCTGCAATAAGGTTTGTGTTTTTGACAACAACCTCGTATGCAGTTTCTTCTCCGAGATAGCTGAATTCTTTGAGCATTTCCTCTGTTGTTCTGAAATAAAGAGGTGCCTGCTGGTCTGCGTCCTTGAAGCCCTGTCCTGCCATAAGGATAGCTCTGTAAATACTGTCCGTTTCGTCAATGAAATGAACGTCACCTGTTGCTACAACAGGCTTGCCCAGACTGTCACCGAGTGCTACGATTGAGCGGTTGATATTTTCAATATCGGTAACATCTTTAAGCTTTCCGTCACGGACAAGGAACATATTGTTTCCGTTTGGCTGAATTTCAAGATAGTCGTAGAAAGACGCAATTTCAAGCTGTCTTTCTCTGTCTGCTCCGTCAAGAATTGCACGGTAAAGCTCACCTGCTTCGCAGGCACTTCCCACAATCAAGCCCTCTCTGTGAGCAATCAGTTCCGATTTCGGAATTCTCGGACGTTTATGGAAATATTCAAGGTTTGATTTTGTAATAAGCTGATAGAGATTTTTAAGACCTACAGTGTTCTTTGCAAGAATGATAATATGATAAGTTCTTTCAGCCTTGATTTCTTCCGTTGTCAGTTTTCTGTCATCAAGGCGCATATCATCTACAAAATATCCTTCCATGCCGTAGATAATCTTGATGTCACTTTTGCCGATTGCATTCATTGCATCAGGGAAAGCCTGAACAATGCCGTGGTCTGTAATTGCAATTGCTTTATGCCCCCATTTGATTGCTCTCTCAACAAGCTTGCCTGCAGGAGTAAGCCCATCCATTGAGGACATATTTGTATGAAGATGAAGTTCAACACGCTTTTCTTCGGCATTATCGGTTTTCTGAATTTTTTCAATCTGAGTAATTGCTCTTGCCTGTATACAATAATCCTTCATCCACTTATCAAAAACTACCGTACCTTTAACTGCAACAACAATGCCGTCTTTAAGCTTTGAAAGAAGGGATTTTGTGTTTTCGTTTGCTTCAAAAAGCTTGACTGTATAGGAATTTGTAAGGTCAGTTATGTTGAAACTTATAATTTTATTTCTGCCGTCACGTGTTTCGCGCACGTCAAGTGAGAAAACCTCGCCCCAGACTGTCACCATGCCGTCCTCATGGCTTACACATTCGAGCGGTGTCGGCTTTGTTTTTATAACGTTTCCGTAGAGAGGCGCCGCATTTGTAAAGCTTATTGGCATATCCTCATAATCCTGAACGGGAGTTTTCTTCTTCGGCTGAAGAGTCTGATTGTTCTCCTCCTGTTTCTGAAGTGTTACCTCTTCAATAACCCTCTTGAACTCGTCCTTATCAATCTTTTCGCTGACAAACCGAACGCGTGCTTCAATACCGAAAATTTCCTTAAGCTGTTTTGCAGTAAACCTGTCAACACCGGCTTTTTCAAGAATTTCAACACCGCCCTGTTTCAGATGTATAGTAAGCACACCGTTTTCAAGATGAGTTTCGGCATCAACAAGAAATCCGTTTGCCGCCGCAAAGACTTGCTTTGTTCTCTCTGCTATGTACGGATAGAAAGAATCGTTATACGCATTTGCAGGGAATTTGGGCAAAAGCTCAACATGAGAAAGCTGAAGACAATTTTTTATTTGTTTTTCAATTTTAAGTACAGCACCCGCCGCAATCAGATTTTCCGAGAAAAATATCACTGAAAGATTTCTTTTCTCAGTAAACAGGGACATATTTTCAATCCTTGCATTTTTCATCTGGGACTTAAAAACATCGCCCTCGATATAGTCGCCGAATACCGACAAAAAGTTATTGTCACTCATTTTTTCTGTTCCTTTAAAGTTTATCTATTTCTTCAAGTAATTCTTTTACTATATTTTCTTCGCTGATTTTTCTGATGATTTCGCCGTGTCTGAAAAGCACTGCGCATCCGTCACCGCCTGCAATACCGATATCTGCATCCTTTGCTTCGCCCGGTCCGTTTACGACACATCCCATAACGGCAACTTTTATATTCTTACGGCATGTTTTCAGAGCTTCTTCCACTTCCTTTGCGGTTGAAATAAGGTCTATTCTTGTTCTGCCGCAAGTGGGACAGGCGACAATCTGAGGTCTGTCGTTTCTTATATTCAAAGCTGAGAGCAAATCAAGAGCACTTTCGACCTCTTTCACAGGCTCGTCCGTCATGGAAATTCTTATCGTATCTCCGATGCCGTCAAGGAGAAGCGAACCGATGCCCGCACAGGATTTTATAAGACTCATTTTATAGGTTCCTGCCTCAGTTACGCCAAGATGTAAGGGGTAGTCACACATCTGACTCATCAGGCGATAAGCCTTGACCATCTTCTCGACATCTGAGGATTTGATTGAAATTACAATATCATCAAAATCAAATTTATTGAGAAGCTTTACATGATACATTGCACTCTCGCACATTGCCTCAGGAGTAACGCCCCCGTATTTTGCAAGAATCTCTTTCTCAAGAGAACCTGAATTCACACCGATTCTTATGGGAATTTTTTTCTCATTGCATTTTCTTGCAACGGCTCTGACTCTGTCATCGGAGCCGATGTTTCCCGGATTGATTCTGATTTTATCAATGCCTGCCTCGGCACTTTCAAGGGCAAGCCTATAGTCAAAATGAATATCCGCAACAAGAGGAACATTCACTTTTTCCTTGATTGCGGAAATCAGCTTTACAGCTTCCATATCAGGCACTGCCGCACGGATAATTTCACAGCCGGCTTTTTCAAGCTCAACGGACTGTCTGACACTGCCTTCGATATCAGTTGAAGGAACGTTCAGCATAGACTGAACACATACGGGAGATGACGAGCCTAAAGACAGATTTCCTACTTTTATCTGTTTGGTTTTTCTTCTCTCCATAATTTCAATCCCCTTTATTTTATCAATTTAAAAATATCATTTGCGGAAATCACAAGCATGAGAATTATAAGCAGTGCAAGACCTGCCGCGTGTACCCATGCTTCATATTTTGCTTTTATCGGTTTTCTTCTGATAAGCTCGATTACCATGAAGAACAGTCTTCCGCCGTCAAGAGCCGGAAGAGGTAAAAGATTGAATACGCCAATATTTATTGTAATGAGTGCCATTACAAGGAAAAGTGATGAAAAATCATGAGTTTCACTTGCGTCTGTTGCAACGTCTGCAATCTGTGTTACCGTGCCGATAGGTCCTGCCAGATCATTAAGAGCGTACTGACCTGTTACCAGATCAAACAAGCTGAGGTAGACAACCTTTACGATTGAAAGGGCTTCCCCTGCTCCCGCAACCACTACGTTTTTGAATGTCGGCTCCACGCCGTATACAAGGAAATCAAAATACAGACCTTTTGTGCCGTCCTCATAATCACGCATCTGAAATGTGACATCCTCAATTACTTGCTTTTCGCCGTCACGTTTAACGGTAATGTCCATAATGCCGTCTTTGTCACGCATCATAAGGAAGGACAGGTCCATATAGCTTGTAACACTGTGACCGTCGATTTCTACGATTTTATCGTTTTTCTCAAGACCTGATGACACGCTGACAGCATCTTCTCTGAAATCTGCAATAACGGGGGTTGCTATCAGATCCTGACCTGCGTTGATGCAGATACAGATTATAAGTCCGAGAAGCAGATTCATAGCAGCACCTGCAACAACGATTATGATTCTCTGCCAGCAGGGTTTCTTTGAAAATGCGTGCTCGTCATCGCTCTCCTCGTCCTCGCCTTCCATGCTGACAAAACCGCCGATAGGAAGGAGTCTGAGAGCGTATGTCGTCTCGCCGAATTTCTTTTTCAGAAGTGTGGGTCCCATGCCCATTGCGAATTCATTTACCTTTACTTTGAAAAGCTTCGCAAAAGTAAAGTGTCCCAGTTCATGAATGAAGATTATAAATCCGAAAAATAATATTGCAACAAGTATAGGCCATGCTTTTGACCATAAACCTGAAAAATCCAATGCTAAAAGGTTAATTTTTACCACTTCTTTCGGTAATAAAGTTTCTGGTTACTATATCGGTTTCAAAAATGTCCTCTAAAGTATAATCATATTTAACGGGGATATTCTGTAGTGCTTCGCCTACAAGGTCACCGATTTCGAGGAATCCGATTTTGCCCTCACGGAAAAGTCTGTTTGCTTCTTCATTTGCGGAGTTAGCAATTGCAGTTGCAGTTCCGCCTCTTGTGAACGCTTCTTTACAATATTTTATGCAGGAAAAGGTTTCTTCATCCGCCTTTTCAAAGGTCAGTGTACCGAAATCAGTAAGATCAAGCTGTTTTACGGGACTTTCAAATCTTTCGGGATATGTCAGAGCGTACTGAATCGGAATTCTCATATCAGGCACGCCAAGCTGTGCGATAACAGAATTGTCAACATATTCCACAAGAGAATGTACTATGCTTTGTCTGTGTACAACAATATCTATTTTATCCGCAGGCATATCAAAAAGCCATGCCGCTTCAATAAGCTCAAGTCCCTTATTCATCATTGTAGCAGAGTCGATGGTGATTTTTGCCCCCATAGACCAATTGGGGTGATTAAGGGCATCTCTGACTGTTACATCTCTGAGCTCTTCCCTCTTTTTACCGAAGAAAGGTCCGCCTGATGCCGTAAGAATAAGCCTTTTTATCATTGAGTGAGAAACGCATCCGCCGAGAGACTGAAAAATTGCAGAATGTTCACTGTCAACGGGAAGAATTCTGACTCCCTTTTTCTTCGCAAGACCTGTTACAAGCTTTCCTGCTTCAACAAGCGTTTCCTTATTTGCAAGGGCAATTTCTTTCCCTGCTTCAATCGCCGCAACAGTAGGCTTTAAGCCCACCATTCCCACAACACTGTTGAGAACGGTGTCCGTTTCCTCAAGAGATGCACATTCGCAAATGCCTTCAATTCCCGAAAGCACTTTAATGTCAGTATCTGCTAATTTGATTTTCAGATCCTTTGCCGCATTTTCATCGTGCAATGCAACAATTTTCGGTTTGAATTCTCTCGCCTGTTCCTCAATTACGTCCACATTACTGTTGGCAGTAAGGGCAGTAACGGAAAAACCTCTCATACGTATAACGTCGAGAGATTGTTTTCCGATAGAACCGGTAGAGCCGAGAATAGATATCTTTTTCATGCTTCTACCTCTTATATTTTACATATTTATAAATTTTATTGCCGCTGACAAAACGGGAAGTACAAAAATACAGCTGTCAAATCTGTCCATAATTCCGCCGTGACCGGGCATAATCTTGCCGAAATCCTTTACACCGAAGTTCCGCTTGAGAAGAGAAGCCGACAAGTCGCCAAGCATACTGATTGCAGAAAGAAGCACCGACATCACTGAAATAAAAGCAAAGCTGACTGAAGATTCTCCACCGAAAAGCCACTCTCTTACTCCTGCAAAAACTGCAACATTGAAAGCTACCGATAAAACAAGGCCGCCTACCGCACCTTCAACACTTTTCTTCGGACTGATTACGGGAGCCATTTTGTGCTTTCCGAATTTTCTGCCCACAAAGTATGCAAAGCTGTCGGTAAAGAAAGCACAGAAAAGAGCAAACAAAACAAGATAAACAGCCTCAGCCTTTGTATAAACGCCTGCATAAGCGGTATGTACATCCCTCAGCATAACCGCAGAGGAAAATGCGTAAGGCACGAATATTGAGGCATAGAGAGATATTGCAGCCTGTTCAAAGCGTATCTGCTTATTTTCCTTGAGCATGAGCGAAAGCATGAGTATTACATAAAGCGATAGCACCGCTCCCTCAGGCAACTCAAAAGGAAGTAAGGTTTTATAAGCAAAATAGTTCGGCATTATGGCTGAAAGCACAAGCGGCGGTGCCATAATAAGCTTGCTTTTTATTCCTGCAACATTCATTATCTCGTATGTTGCAACAACACTTAAGAAGGCTGCAAAAATCGGAAAGAAAGGTGTGAAAATCAACACCATCGCACCGATGCCGATTACAAGTGCAACTGCTGCTGAAATTATTCTTGTTTTCATTCTGTAATCACCGGATTTACTAAAATATTATATTCCGCCGAAGCGACGGTTTCTTTGCTCATACGCTCTGAGAGCCTCGTTGAAATTCTCAACAGTGAAGTCTGGCCAGAGAATATCCGAGAACCAGAACTCAGAGTATGCCGACTGCCATGTAAGGAAATTTGACAGTCTGTATTCTCCGCTGGGACGGATTATCAGGTCACATGAAGGGAATGCAGGCGTATAAAGATGACTTTCAATAAGCGAATCTGTTATATCATCTGCTGAGAGCTTTCCCGATTCAACATCCTTCGCAATTTCCTTAAAGGAGCGGAGTATCTCCTGTTTTCCTCCGTAATTGACGGCGATATTGACAACCGTTCTTGTTTTGTCTGCAGACTGCTTTTCGATAATTTTTATCATCTTCTGCAAATCCTTGTCAACACGGCTGACATCACCGATAAATTTAATTCTCATGCCCTTTTCTTCATTCTCTTTTTTTCTTTCAAGTGCTTCTAAAAGATATGAGCGAAGGAGTGACATAATTCCTTTGATTTCCATTTCGGGTCTTGCCCAGTTCTCCGTTGAAAAGGCATAGAAAGTTATACACTCAATGCCAAGGTCACAGGCATACTCACAAATCGTTCTGAAAACATTTGCGCCCGCTTTGTGTCCCTCTGAGCGTTCAAGTCCCCTCTGCTTTGCCCAGCGTCCGTTGCCGTCCATTATAACGCCCACGTGCTTTGGCAGAACATCGAAGGATGCAAGTTCAAATTTACTCTTCATAAATTTTCACTGTGTAACGGAAGTTTAGATTTCCATTACTTCCTTTTCTTTATCTTTTGCTTTATCGTCAATCTTCTTGATATACTCGTCAGTAATTTTCTGAATCTTTTCTTCGCCGTTTGAAAGGTCGTCTTCGGTGATTTCAGAATTTTTCTGCATCTTCTTGAGTTTATCCATATTGTCGCGTCTGATTGAACGTACAGCAACCTTTGCATCCTCAGCCTTTTTCTTGATTTCCTTTACGATTTCCTTTCTGCGGTCTTCTGTGAGGGGCGGGAAAACAAGACGGATGATTGAGCCGTCATTTGTGGGGTTGATGCCTATATCAGAAGTCTGGATAGCCTTCTCAATTGCTGTGAGAACTGACTTGTCCCAGGGCTGGATATTGAGAATTCTTGCTTCTGCAACAGATACTGTTGCAAGCTGGTTGATAGGTGTAGGTGTTCCGTAGTAATCTACGCTGATTCTGTCAAGAACTGCCGCACTTGCTCTGCCTGCTCTGATTGAAGCATATTCTGACTGAAGTGAGCCGAGAGTTTTTTCCATTTTTTCCTTTGTTGTGTTAAATACTGTCTGCATAATATTTCCTCCTGAATTTATATTATTTACAAAATTTATTATTTTACTACAGTACCGATGTTCTGTCCTTCAACCGCTCTGATAATATTTCTGGGGTCGTTGAGATTGAACACAAGAATCGGGATATTGTTATCCTTGCAAAGAGCAGCCGCAGTGCTGTCCATAACCTTAAGGTCTTTTTCAAGGATTTCAGCCTGAGTGAGGGTGTCAAACTTCACTGCATCCTCAAACTTGTTGGGGTCTTTATCGTAAACGCCGTCAACGTTTGTTGCCTTGAAGAGAATATCCGCTTCGATTTCAGCAGCCTTGAGTGCGGCACCTGAGTCTGTTGTAAAGAATGGGTTACCTGTACCGCAGCCGAAAATAACCACCTTACCTTCTTCAAGATATTTTTTAGCTTTACTGCATACGAAGGTTTCGGCAAACTGCTCCATTGGAAGTGCTGACATGGCAACTGCGTCAACACCTATCTGTTCAAATGTATCTTCAAGAGCAGTTGCGTTCATAACAGTTGCAAGCATTCCCATATGGTCTGCACGGGAACGGTCCATCTTACCGCTTGATCTGCCTCTCCAGAAATTACCGCCGCCGACAACAAGACCTACCTGTACGCCTGCACGGTTTACTTCCTTTACTGCTTTGCAGATTCCGAGAGCTGTGTCAAAATCAATTCCGTGACCTGCTTCGCCTGCAAGAACTTCACCGCTGATTTTCAAAAGAATTCTTTTGTAAACAGTTTTCATACATTTTCCTCCGATTCGTAAGTATTTTCATACATAACTATTGTACTAAATTTTATTTTATAAGTAAAGAGTGTTTACAAATTTTTTCAAATATTTTAATTATTATTTGACATAAGCCACTTTATATTATAGAATTATGGAAAAGGAGGTTTTTAATTATGTTTGATTGGTTGTACAAAACAGTAGGTCTTGCCTACAGAGAAGCATGGGCAGTTGTTCAGATTTTTGAAAACATCAAGGAAATGTGGACAGGTTTTTCGATTAAAGGATTTTTCGCAGGATTTATGGCAGTAATCGAGCTTTTCGGAATGCTTCTTTTCGGAGCACCCACAACTCCGCGCGGTCAGGAACTGAACCTTGACGGCTACAGCCTTGTAATGTATGACGAGTTTGAGGGTAACAGTCTTAACACCGACATCTGGAAGTACAGGGGCAGCGGCTCGCGCAGAAACGGCTTCAATGCGGAAAGTCAGGTAACTGTCAAAGACGGCACAATGACAATTACAGGCGAATATCTTACAGACGGCGAATACGGCGAAGGCTGGTACGCAGGCATGATTTCACTCAGAGAAAAATACACAAGAGGTTACTTTGAAATCCGTTGCATCTGCAACAAAGACACTGCCTTCTGGAGTGCTTTCTGGATTCAGGCTGACCACCCGTATGAAGCTGAATATTCAAAAGGCGGTGTAGGCGGTGCTGAAATCGACATCTTCGAAGCAATGAGCTACGACGACCCTATCCCCAACGCAGTAACAAGCACAATCCACTGTGCAGGAGTTGACGGCGTGCAGGAAGGATTTCAGTCTGCAAATCTCGGTACCTTCAAAGCAAACAACATATACGAAGAATTCAACACATACGGTCTTGAATGGACTGAGGATGAGTATATTTTCTACATCAACGGCGTGGAAACTACCCGTTCTTCATTCGGTAACGGTACATCTGAAGTACCTGAAGAAGTAATTATTTCCCTTGAAATTCCCAGTGAAGGACTTGAAAGATTCGACAAAGAAACCTACAAAACAGAATTCATTGTAGATTACGTGAAAATTTATCAGAAATAATCTTAATATACAGAGGTCGGTTTTCATACCGACCTCTTTTCTATCGCTTTTACTATTGACTTCTTGAACAGATTATGCTAAAATGTCGGTTAGTGAACACTAACCGATAAGCAGTGTTTATTTTTTTGCAAGCTGTGTTAGTTTATACTAACTAACCTGCTTATTATTTTTGGCTTGCCGTTAGTTTATGCTAACTAACTGTTATATATATGAAAAGGGAAATGTAATTATGATGATTAACAAAAGGCTGATTTCTGCTGTCAGCGAAAGTAAAAAATTCATCGCAGGAAATGTGGCTCTTCAGTGGTGTTCTCTCGGCGCCAACATTACCATGATCGGCAGTATATGCAGGTGTTTTGAAGAAATGTACACGAAAACTGCCGACAAAACCGATATTATCACTACTGCGATAATTGCCGTCTGCGCAGTAATAATCCGTTTTGTATGCACTGTAGGCGCATCAAAAATGGGATTTTATTCCTCAAAGACAGTTAAAGAAAAATTACGCGAAATGATTTACAAAAAGCTTTTAAGGCTTGGCACCGCTTATAACGAAAAGGTTAAAACATCAGAGGTTGTGCAGGTTGCCGTCGAGGGTGTTGACCAGCTTGAAACATATTTTGGCGCATATCTTCCGCAGTTTTTCTACGCAATGCTGGCTCCCCTCACCCTGTTTTTTGTTCTTTGCTTTATAAATGTTCCCTCGGCTATTATTCTGCTTGTGTGCGTTCCTCTGATTCCCGTTGCAATCGCGGCGGTACAGACATGGGCTAAAAAGCTTCTCTCAAAATATTGGGGACAGTACACATCTCTCGGTGACACTTTCCTTGAAAATCTTCAGGGTCTGACTACTCTTAAAATTTATCAGTCTGACAAATTCAAAAACGATGAAATGAACGAAGAATCTGAAAAGTTCAGAAAAATCACAATGAAAGTTCTGACAATGCAGCTCAATTCCATTACAATCATGGACCTTATCGCTTACGGCGGTGCGGCAGTAGGTATTATCATGGCTGTAACGCAGTACCGCGCAGGAAACACTTCACTTGCAGGATGCTTTACAATCATCCTTCTTGCGGCTGATTTCTTTATCCCCATGCGTCAGCTCGGCTCATTCTTCCACATCGCCATGAACGGTATGGCGGCAAGTGATAAAATTTTCCGTCTGCTTGACATTGAAGAAAGCAATGAAAAAAATGTGTCCGTCCCTGAAAACTGCTCTGTAAAATGCAGTAATCTTCATTTTTCTTATAATGATGACAGAGAAATTCTCCATGGCATTGAACTTGAATTTCCTATGGGAAGCTTCACATCAATCGTGGGAGAATCAGGCTGCGGCAAATCAACTGTCGCGTCAATCCTTATGGGAAGAAACAAAAATTATAAAGGCAGCATTGAAATCGGCAGCACTGAGCTTTCCGAAATCTCAGAAAAAAATCTTATGGAAAATTTCACATACATTTCACACCAAAGCTATCTTTTCAAAGGAACAGTACGCGACAATCTTCTTATGGGAAAGAGTGATGCTTCTGACAGCGAGCTATGGGAGGTTCTTGAAAGAGTAAAGCTTGCATCATTCCTAAAATCAGAAAAAGGTCTTGACACTCCCCTTGCGGAAAAGGCTTCCAACCTTTCAGGCGGTCAATGTCAGAGGCTCTGCCTTGCAAGAGCATTACTTCATGACAGTCCCCTTTACATTTTCGACGAAGCAACTTCAAACATCGACATCGAAAGTGAAAACGACATTATGGAAGAAATAAGAAATCTTGCTAAATCAAAGACTGTTATTCTTATTTCACACCGTCTTGCAAATGTTGTTCAATCCGATAACATTTACGTTCTCGAAAAAGGCAACGTGACTGAAAGCGGAAAACATACAGAGCTTCTCAAAAGTGACGGAGCTTACAGTAAATTATGGCAGGCTCAGCAGAGCCTTGAAAACTACGGAAAGGAGATATGAGGATATGAAAAGAAGAAGCGGTTTTAAAGTAATGATGAAGCTTATACATCTTGTAAAACCTCTTGCAGGATTTATGCTTCTCGCAATTTTCATGGGTCTTATCGGACATCTTTGTGCAACGTTTATAACTGTTTTCGGCAGTTTTGCAGTGCTTGACGTACTGAACTTTGATGTTCCCTTCTCCTTGACTTTTCTGTTTGTCAGCATCTGCGTTTTCGCACCGGTAAGGGGTCTTTTAAGATACGCTGAGCAGTCCTGCAACCACTATATCGCCTTTAAGCTTCTCGCTCTTATACGCGATAAGGTTTTTCAGGCTTTAAGAAGGCTTGCACCTGCAAAGCTCGAAGGCAAAGACAAGGGCAACCTAATATCAGTTATAACATCTGACATCGAGCTTCTTGAGGTTTTCTACGCTCACACAATTTCACCCTCAGCTATTGCATTTCTGTTCACTGCGGTCATGTGCATTTTTATCGGAAGCTACAACTATATTTTCGGTATTATCGCACTCATGGCTTATCTGACAGTAGGTATTGCAATTCCCTTAATCACTTCACATGTCAGCGGTGAGGACGGCTACAATTTCCGTAACAAATCAGGTGAACTCAGCAGTTTTGTTCTTGACAGTCTCAGAGGTCTCAAAGAAACTCAGCAGTATAATCAGGGCGAAAACAGACTTGATGAAATGAAGAAAATGACAAAAAGCCTTTCAAAAGACGAAGAAAAAATGAAGAGCACATCAGGCAAAAACATTGCATTTACAAATACGGTGATTCTGATTTTTGACCTTACCATGCTCTTTACAGGCGTTGCTCTTTACGGAAACGGAATCGTATCTTTTCCTGCAGTTATAGTTTCAACCGTTGCATTAATGAGTTCCTTCGGACCTGTTATTGCGCTTGCAAACCTTGGCAGCACGCTGCAGAATACTTTTGCGGCAGGAAACAGAGTTCTCGACATTCTTGAAGAAACACCCGTTGTTGAAGAAATCACAGGCAAAAAGTCTGTTGCGTTCACAAAAGCCGCTGCAGAAAATGTTACGTTCTCATACGGGAATGAAACAATTCTTGACAACCTTTCACTTGAAATTCCGAAGGGTTCAGTTGTGGGAATCGTCGGCAGAAGCGGCAGCGGTAAATCGACCTTTCTAAAGCTTCTCATGAGATTTTGGAAAGTAAACAAGGGTTTGATTAAAATCTCTGACACTGACATTGAAAACATCAACACATCAGACCTTCGTGACATGGAAAGCTTTGTGACTCAGGAAACTCACCTTTTCCATGACAGTATAAAAAACAATATCAGAATTGCAAAATCAGATGCAACTGACGAAGAAATTAAAAGCGCCTGCAAAAAGGCATCTGTTCACGATTTCATCATGAGTCTTCCTCAGGGCTATGACACTCCTGTCGGTGAACTCGGAGACACACTTTCAGGCGGTGAAAGACAGAGACTTGGACTTGCCCGTGCATTCCTGCACAGCTCTCCCCTGATTCTTCTCGACGAGCCTACAAGTAACCTTGACAGCCTTAATGAGGCAGTAATCCTGAAATCTCTCAGCGAGGAGAAAGAGGACAAAACAGTTGTTCTTGTATCTCACCGCCGGTCAACAATGAGAATTGCTGACAAGGTTTACAGCGTTGAACGCGGGAGGATAAGCTGATGACAAAGCAGGAGAGAGAAAAGGAAACTGTTTCTCTGATGATAAAAATTTACTGCAGAAAAAAACACGGGACAAAAAACGGTCTTTGCGAGGAATGTGCTGAGCTTGACCGTTATGCCCGTGAAAGAAGCGAAAAATGTCCGTTTACGGAAAGCAAAACCTTCTGTTCAAACTGTAAGGTCCACTGTTACAAAAAAGATATGCGTGAAAAAATCTGCAAAGTTATGCGCTTTTCAGGACCGAAAATGATTTTCCATCATCCTGTAATGGCAATAAAACACGTTACAGAAACAAAGAAAGAAAAAAAGAAATTGGAGAAAAAATTATGAAAGCAAAGAAAATTTTATTTATCGTCCTCGGATGTATTGGTGTAGGTCTCGGTGCAGTAGGCGCGGTGGTTCCCCTTCTGCCTGCATTTCCCTTTCTGCTTCTTGCGGCTTTCAGCTTTGCGAAAAGCTCAGAAAAACTTCACACATGGTTTATAAACACAAAGCTTTACAAAAACAATCTTGAAACTTATGTCAAAGGTCAGGGCATGACATGGAAAACAAAAATCCGCATAATGGTAACCGTTACACTTCTTATGTCAGTTGGTTTTATCATGATGAAGGATGTTCCCGTCGGCAGAATAATTCTTTCATGTGTATGGCTTTTCCACATATTCTATTTTATTTTCGGCGTAAAAACATTAAAAATCGAAAACACCGAGGAGTTGACAAAAAATGAAGAAAACAATAATACATAAGCTTTTTGCATTTATTTTAACCTGTACCGTTTTAACAAGTTCTTTCTCACTTTTCGCATCTGCTGCAGCCTTGGCAGACGGCAAATATGAAGTGAATATTTATCTCTGGCATTCTGAGGACGATAAAAAATCTATGGCGGCATCCTCTTTTGAGGAAAAAGCAACGATCATTGTCAAAAACGGAGTTGCCGTCATGCACATAAAAACAGGCAAAATGACAATGGGTCCAATAAGTGCAAGCCTGCAGGAGCTGAGAATCGCTGACAGCCAAGGAGATTATACCGACGCTACCGTTGAAACAAGAAACTCTGACGGCGACCCGACGGGATTTTATTTTACAATGCCTCATCAGAACGAATACATAACAGTTAAAGTAAATCCTCACATTGCAATGATGGGCAACCGTGATATCGGTGCAAGAATCAAGGTTGATTATTCTTCACTCAAATTGATCTCAAAAGCCGAGGCTACAAGTCAGAACAGCGAATCTGCAACTAAGGCTTCCGTTACTGAAAAAGCGGAAGAAATAACAAAAGCAGGAGTAACCGAGGCTGTGACAGACGGTGAAAGCACAACAGTGGCTGCCGAAAAAGAGTCAGCAGAAGAAGTAATCACCGAAACAGCAGAGTCCGTTTCTTCAGAGAACGAAGATGAAACATTAAATCATGACAGTGAAAACGCAGAAGGAAAGAAAAAAGACAGTAAATTTCCTTGGTACGTTATTCCGATAGCCCTCGTTTTGGCAGTTGTTCTGATTGTCATTATAAAGAAAAAGAAGTAAACAAAAGCCTGAAAAGACACAAAATAAAATACCCCCGTAAACGAAAAAATCCGGTAGAAGTTTCGTTATTACTTCTACCGAATTTTTTCGTTTAAATTACTGCATTGTTACTTCTTCTTTTGTATAGTGAGAAACATATTTGTCCTGATAATAATTTTCATGGTGCGTTTTCTGTGTGCCGTCAGAAGAGATATCAATAACAACACATCCGCGCTGTGAACCAATCTTATCAATGCCGGAATATGCAAGGTAATCAACACTGTAACCGTAAATCAGGTCGATGCCTTTATAATTCAGAACGATGTTATTCAGGTGGTCATGACCGCAGAAAACGCTGTCTGTGCTGCCGTTTTCAAGCATTGATTCAAAAAGGCTGTCCTCATGGGCACCGCAGTAAACATACGGGTCATCCTCCCCTATTTCGCCGCGCACATACTTCACGTTTTCAGTGTCCTGACTGTCATTATCCATATATTCATTCAGCGCATCCCTGTATTCAACAAGAGGAATATGCAGAATTACGCTTGTTGGTGCAAGCTTTCCGCCGTTTATTTCTTTGATTTCCGCAAGCTTTTCCTCGTACCAATCAACCTGATTCTGATGAATGTTGTCGTAAATCCATCTGATTCCAAGGTAGTCACCGTCTGTATAAGCGTGTGAATCGAAAAGTATAAATGAGCGGATTATTTCGCCGTCTTCATTCATTATGTTGAAAATCTGATTTCCGTAGCCGTCAACATCCTCAGGTCCCGGCTGGAAAAGACAGTGGGGATATTCCTCAGATGAATAAATCTCACTGATTTTCTCGCGGTTGTAGTAGCTGTAAATTTCAGTATCATGGTTGCCGAAAGTAAGAGTCCAGTATACACCCAGCTTTTCCATAAGCTTTGCAAGCTCTACGGCACTTGTTTTGTTATTAAAAGTACCTGCTGCAAATGGAACAGGATATGTAAGGTCACCTGAAATAATAACAAAATCAGGCTTTTCGGCTGTAACCATTGCTGCTACGGCATTAAGAGCCTTTGTGTCCTCAGTTACGGAAAGCCAACCGCCGCCGATATGTACGTCTGTTATCTGAAGAACCTTGAAATCACCGTCTGTCATAATGTTGTAACAGCCGTTGTCATAGTTTTCAAACTCAAATTTTTCCGAGCCGCTCTCAGGAAAAGTTTCAATTTTGCTCATCATTGTTTTCATACACGCAACGTTTGCCGCAATCGTCAGAACACAAATTAAAAGAATTGCAGAAACGATGATTTTTAACACCTTAAATTTCTTTTTCATAAGCACCACCTCAGAAATATTTTAACATTTATCGCAATGCGTTGTCAATCATAATAATTTTTAATTGCTTTATTCTGCCTTTTAGTGTAGAATAGTTTTACAAAATTTTCAAAGGTGATTAAATTTATGAGTCAGAAGGAATACAAAGGCAAAAAATATTTTGAGAAAGTGAAAACAACTCACTTTGATCTGCAAAGAAAAATCGTTGCAAACATGACATCCGAATCATGGGAAACAATTCCCCATGCAGGTGTTGTTTATGAACCTGATGTAACTGAATTCATGGCACGCTTCAAGGAGCTTAAAAGTCAGGGCAAGCTTCAGAATATCAGCATAAATACTCTTATGCTCAGAGTAATTGTCGAGGGACTTAAAGTTTGTCCTGCTCTCAACGGTCACATTCAGTTCGACCGTCTTTTCCTCAAGGGCAAAATCGAAAATTACAAGGATATCAACATTTCAATGCCCATGATCATGCCTGACGAGAGCATGATGACGATTAATCTTCATAACTTTGAATCGAGAAGCATGGAAAACATGCAGGAATATATTGAAGATGTCCGCAGAAAGCTTACAAACACAAACATCACCGAAGCCATGTTCTCCGTTTCAATGGACAATACGATCGGTGCTCTGAAAAAGCTGAAGCTGGGCACAGTTTTCGGAAGACTGGCAGGAGCGAAGCTTGGTAAATACAGAGTCAAAACCTTAAGCGGCAAAGCCAAAAAGGAATATAAGAAAATCCCCGAAAGCGACAGAATCGTAAAGCAGGATATCGAGCAGGGCACAATCACGATTTCAAACTTAGGCTCAGTTTACAGAGGATCTCTCTGCAGACCTGCAATCATCGAGGTTATTCCCCCTCAGATTTGTGCAATCGGTTTATGTGCAGTTCAGGAGGCACCCGGCGTAGTAAACGGCGAAATTGTCCCCCGCTCCTACATACCCATGCTGATTATTTTCGACCACAGAGCGCTTGACTTCGGTGATGCCGCACCTTTCATGAGAAAGCTGGACGAGATTTTTGCAAATCCTGATATAATTGAAACACTTTAAAAAAATCGGGCTGTCTCACTTACTGAGTGAAACAGCCTTTTTTGGTGCGGGTTAACGATCTATATCCGAACCATATTGATTCGTTCTCGTAAGGGCGCACTTACTCACCACCTCGTCGTCACAAGCTCCGTATCACTCGTTTCCGCATAACTGCGAAAACCCATTTACTTCACTGTTCCTCCTCTCTCAAAAAGTCTATGACTTTTCAGAGTCCCCTTGTGTGGTGCAGTGTGCTCTCCGAGGGATTACGAAAAAATATATACAAAAGCACAGAGCTATAACAATCATAGGAGCAAACGAGAAATCAATGAATGGTGTCTTTATTGTTATTGTGAGTCGTTTTGTTACAGAAATAATGAGTCTG
>CAZDQE010000037.1:0-22526 GCA_964507395.1 uncultured Eubacteriales bacterium
CTATACCTACACTTTTCTTCCTCTCCCACACT
Organism: uncultured Eubacteriales bacterium; assembly: GCA_964507395.1. GTDB lineage: Bacteria > Bacillota > Clostridia > Oscillospirales > Acutalibacteraceae > SIG575. The sequence goes on from CAZDQE010000037.1 coordinate 33, forward strand.
TTATTTTGTGGTTTTTTACTATACACCTCTTTTTCTTTTGTTCCTCTTACACAAAAAATCTACTTATCTTTTACACTTCAATCCTTTTTCTTTTTCAACCCCTCAGGATTTTTGCTTAGCAAAAATCCAGCTCCCTTTACACAAGGGAGCTGTTGGTTGCAGTTAGTTTTTTATTACATTCAGAGCTTTTCTGCTCAGTTCACAACTATCGTTGAATCGTAATGATATACCACGCCGTCCATAACAAAAGACACATTTTGCGGCATTATTGTTATTCTGACATTTTGCAAAGTCATGGAAGCCTTGAAAGTCCACTCGCCTTCCTCAACAAAACCGGATTTATTCATTTTTACTACAGCCTTTGCATCACTGTACTTCATCAGATAATCGCCTTCGGAAAGGTCAACGTATGTTCCGTAAAGCTTCATCGCTCTGATGCTCTGCCACTGTGCATCACTATTCTCAAGAAGCTTCATTCCGTGACTTGCAGTTACAACGTCATTTTCATCATGCATACTGTCAATTTCATCTTTAAAAAGAATTTCGACCACAACATATTCTCCGTCAATATACGCTTTGACAGATTTGCAATCATCAATGGTGAGTTTTCTGTAATCTCCCATTACACCTCTCATTCCGGTAGGTGTAAAAGCCCGGATATAATTCTGTAAGAACTGTGAAAAAGCATTATCTGTGGACACTGAATCATCAAAGAACTCTGTATCAAGAGTTCTTTCGCCTGTAAGCAACCACGCACTCTTTGATGCCGCCTTCTTATAATACTCAATTATATCCTCATCTGTCCACTCAGAAACATCGGGAAGCTCTTTTTCAAAAGTAAAAAAACCAAGGAATGAGCTTATTATCTCGGAGAAGAAATTGATAATGCTGTCAAAATTTCCTGTTTCAGCCTTTTCTTCAGTAGCAACAGGTGTATTGCCGTTTGCCGCCAGAGTCATAACTGAAGTTGCGCTGAACATGGAGAAGAGCATTACCGCCGCCAATAATATTGATAATAACTTTTTCATAAAATTGCCTCCTTTTACACATTGTACAAAATTTTATAATATTTTGCAGTTTTATTATAACATATGCACACACTGATGTCAATGACAAACTGTCATATTATGGAAGCATATTTATGACACAATGTCATCAGGTGATAAATGTGGGCGAAAACAATCTGAAAAAGTTGAGAAAAGGCAGACAGATGACTCAGATAGCACTGCAAATGAAAACAGGCATAGAACAGGCATTAATATCAAAATTTGAGAACGGCGAAAGGGTTCCGCCAACCGAAACATTAGTTATTCTCGCTGATTTTTATAACGTCAGCATTGACTATATATTAGGTAGAACAGACAATCCCGAAATAAACAAATGACCCGAAATCGTTTCGATTTCGGGTTGGTTTGTTTAAATCTTCTTTTTGCAGAACTCGGTCAGATTACATTCGTCGCATTTAGCCTTTCTTGCAGTACAGGTATCTCTGCCGTGAAGAACGCATCTGTGGCAAAAATCATTACTCTCCTCAGGGGGCAATATTTTTTTCAGTTCAAGCTCGACCTTCTTCGGGTCTTTCGTTTTCACAAGACCGATTCTGTTTGAAATTCTGATAAGGTGAGTATCTGCTACAACTGCAGGCTTGCCGTAAACATCACCGCAGATAAGATTTGCTGTTTTTCTGCCTACACCCGGAAGTCGGGTTAGATCTTCGATGCTGTCGGGCACCTTACCGTCAAAGTCAGACAGAATCATCTGAGCCATTCCCACGATGTCAGCAGCCTTTGTTCTGAAAAAGCCGCAAGGTCTGACGAAGTTTTCGATATCAGCAACATCTGCCGCCGCAAAATCTTCTATAGTTCTGTATTTTTCAAACATCGGCGGAGTTACAATATTAACTCTTGCGTCCGTACACTGAGCCGAGAGCCTTGTTGCGACAAGAAGCTCAAAGGGGTTGGATGCTGCAAGTGAGCATATCGCCTCAGGATATTTTTCTTTAAGAGCCTCAACTGATCTGAGTGCAAGTTGTTTTTGAGTCATAAGCTACCTCGATTGAGGGAAAATTTTTGTTTTTGCTATTGCAAGGTAAAGGGGTGTCCCCAACAAACAGCAAACAACCAGTTCTCCCAGACCTATCCACAAGGCACTGATTAAAAATCCTGCAAATGTGAATTCTTCGCCCTGCGGCAGGAAGAAAAGATTTATTTCCAGACCGATTATTACCGCATTGAAAAGCACAGGAAAGAAGAAGGATAAAATCGGTAAATTTCTGAATTTAATTTTACGTGCATAATAGGTACAGAGTGATGCAAGAAAAGTTGCCAGCGTTCCGAAAATTGCATCTATCCATGAATAAGGACCTGTGATATTCGCAATAAAGCACCCAATCGTAAGACCGGGGATTGCAGCCGGAGTAAATACCGGCAGAATTGTCAGCGCTTCTGAAAATCTGAACTGAACTGCGCCATAGGATAAAGGATAAATTGCCAGTGTAAGTGCCGCATAAGCCGCAGCAACAATTGAGCCTTCAACAAGAAAGCGGATTCTTTTATTTAACATATTATTTAATTCATCTCCGTAGTTTTGATTCGGGAAAGACGGCAAATCCGATTATGTTTGCATAACAAATCATTAACGCAAACGGCAACGCTGTCTTTCCCCAGTCAGGATGGTTTCGAACTGACTGTGTCTGCATTTTGCAGGGGAACAAAGGAGCGAGTCCCCCCACTCCTTTGTTTCTGATTTTTATTCGGTTACAATTTCGGGTGTCTGTGTGATTTCAGTATCACCGTTTACGTATGCCGAAAGAACTGAAAGGTCATATATATCAACAACGCCATCAACATAAATGTCTGCTGCAAGATAAAGAGCTGAGCCTTCCTCTGCCTCAATATCACCGTTGATGATTGCTGCGAGAACCGCATAGTCGTAGGAATCTACAACACCGTCACCTGTAAGGTCGCCGAAGATAACAACTGTATATGATGCGTAAACTTCTCCGCCTACCACAAAGTTAACAACTGTACCCGTGCCGAAGCCCTGTTCAGTTTCTTCGTATTCAACAACGCCGCCTGCATATTCGACATAGTCTTCAACGTCTGTGATACCTTCGTCTGAGAGACCGTAGATAATCCCGAGGTCTTTATCAATAATTGTATCAGTGCCTTCGGCCTTATCAAAGTAGGCTGAAAATTCGAGTGCATTTTTAGCATTTACAAGGTCTGTAAGAGCTGCGTTGATATCAGCCTGAACTGTTGCTGCACCAACTGCTGCAGCAACGCCGTAAGATGCTTCATAGTCGCTCCATGTTTCAATCGTGTAGATTGCGGAATCTTCTACAGTTTCATATTCTTCGACAGCAATATCAAGGTATTCTGTGTAAGACAAAGCTTCAAGAGCATCAAGCTCTGCCTGCTTTTCATTTGCAAATTCTTCAACCCAGCCATACTGGTCAACCGTGATGCCACCGTTTTCAATAATTTCCACCATATCTGAAACAGACTCCATAATTGCGAAAACTGCTGCTTCATCATATTTTGCTTTTTCTTCCGCACCGAGAACACCGTCAATATAAGTTACAACCTCAAGAGTTTCAAGAAGCTTATCCGTAGCATTCATCAATACTTGCAGAAGAATTTCTGTATCAGCCTTTTTCATGTTCAGGCCGTCAATTGCAAGCTCGATTCTTTCCACTGAATCAGCGACTGTCTGCGTGTTCTCATCATTAAGCTCAAGACCTGCTGCGAGAATTTCCTTACCTTCTTCAACAGCAGCAAGGAACTCTTCAATCGCCTCATCATATTCGTAATAATCAAGATTTACAGCGTCAGCCTCGGCGAGAATTTCTTCAAGCTCAGTTGTATCAACCATAGGTATTACATAAGTTGCCATCAGCTCTTTATATTTTGCTGTAATTTCATCTGTCTTAGCATCTATTTCCTTCTGGTCATAAATTGTGAGAGTACTGTCGTTGTACATTTCTGTACCCTCAGCTACAAGAGCTTTATATTCAGCGAGAATCTCCTGATCATAATAAGCTTCATCGCCCGGAATCTCTGCATTAATAGCGTCCTTAAGATCAAGCTTATAAACGCTTCTCATAATAAGACCGTCAATCTTTGCACGAAGAGTTGCAGTAAGCTCATCTACCTCCGACTGTCTTGAAAGCGGCCAGGGATTTTCGGCATTATCTGCGACTGCTTTCTCTGCATTTTCCATTGGCTGAAGAAGAAGTGAACCGTTGATGTAAAGTGTACGGTCAATTGCCTTCGCTTCAGCAAGTGTCGCTTCAAGAGTTGAGAAGTCTGCCATATAAGCAGAAAGGTTGTCGATTGCTGTTCTGATTTCCGCAGCCCATGCTTCAACCTGATCCTGTTCAAGCATTGTAAGTGTATAATCAACCTTTGCAAATGCATCTTCAACCGCCTGAATTGTTTCGGGAGTATAAACCGAAAAATCAAGTGCTTCATATTCAAGCTTAAGAGCATAAATTGATTCGTAGTTTGCGCCGTAGGGCATAGCACTTTCAATAGCAAGCTTAAGATTGTATGCCATTGTGTCAACTGCAGACTGATAAAGAATGTTGTAGCCTGTCTTTACCATTTCCTGAGCCTCTCTGACAAGAGCGACGTCAAATGCAGGATAACATTCCTCATTATCAACGATTGTATCGGCAATATCATAGAGTCTGTTTACTTCCGTGTAATCAGCATTTTTAAGAACAAGGCTATTATAAGCAGACTGAAGAGCCTTTGTTTTTGAATTTACTTCTGTCTGAAGGGCTTTTGGGTTGCTAAGGGTTTTGAGGGCCTCTGCATATGCGTTCTGGAAAGAGCTGAAGCCCGAACCGTAATACCACGACTGAGGATTAGCACCCTTCTTTGCATTACGGATCAAAGGTGAATCAGGATCGCTGTTCATAACATGGTTAACCATTTCACGAAGAGCTGATTTATCAACGATGTGGAAAGTCATTGATACGGGCATATACATTTCGGCTGTCATGTTACTCTTAATGAGTATGCCGTTATCAGCATAATAGTATGAGTAGTATCTGAAAATAACAGTATAGCTTGAACCGTCTGCAAGGTTTGCAATATTACCGTTAAGCGCTGTTGTAAACAGGTTCTGATACTGACCTGCACCACCGGTAAGTGTTGTCATTGAAGAGTTCTTAGATGACTGTTTTACACCATAGTCAGCTTTTTCGGAAATCGTCAGACCGATTGTCTCCTGAGCTGTTGCATCGTTAGTGTAGGTTGAGGGCTGAGTCGTAACCGAACCCGAGTATACATATGTATCGGCAAGAGCTGTGTGAGGATTGTTATTGTTTCTGTCTGAAAGTATACCAACATTTGAGTCAAGTCTTAAATTTGCATCAGCAAGCGTCGTCAGAGCAGATGAGTCAATATAAACATGGGCAAGGGTTGTTCCGGGGATAAATTCACTGATTGAAACATCACCGCTTGCACCTACAATACTGGGATTGCTACTGTTTACATAAATTGATGTGTTGTAGCCCGAAGCAACATTTTCAGAAATTGTGCCTGTAGCTACGTTATATGTACCGTATGTACGATAGGGAGTTTCTGTTGATGTCACGATTTCTGCGGGCTGTTCGTAGTAAACGCCTTTACCGAGAAGACGTGTTGATGCACTTGCAAAATTACGGTAGTAAGAGTTTGTTCCGCTGTAGGGTTCAAAGTAGGTTTCCATCCGTCCGTAAGAACCGCCTGTCACGATATCTTCAACATAAGATACACATTTCTCCTGATATGTATTACCGTCTGTCCATGTGTAATCAATTGTGAACACAAGTGCTTCGCCTACTGTTGCAGTACCGCCGGTAATTGCAATTGTATATGTACCGGAAGAAGTGACGGAAGCTTCAGAAAAAGTTACTGTGGAGTTGCTGCAGGAAAAACCTGTAATTGAAATACCTGAAGCAGGTGAAACGAAAACAATTTTTGTAGCTTCGGGAGTTTCACCTGCGTAAGCCTGTGAAGCATAGGCACCTGAAAGTTCAGGAACACCTGAAGGTGTTGCCTTAACAATCTGTGTGCCGGGTTCAACCGAATCCGTGCCTGCTGCAATTCTTGTTACCTCAGTACAGTAGAACTCAACACTGGGACGAGCAACAGGAGTCAGGTCAATTTCTTTAAGTGATACTCCGCTTGCAGTATCGGCAGCAGACACTGTAAAGCCTGCACTGCAAACAGAAAGAACCATAAGAAGAGCGAGAACCGTGCTCATAATTCTTTTTGTTATTTTCATAAAACTTTACCTCCTTGGTAAACATCCAATTGGATTGTAACATATCTTTCCTGCTTTTGCAATAATTTTAAGACTGAGAAATTCTTGAAATTATTGTTTTTTCTAATATATTCACTAAAAATGCTGCATGAAAGTCCGACCGCCTTCCTTATTTTTATTGTATCAAAGGCACATTAAAAAGTCAATTGATATTGCCGAAAAGGAGAGTTTGTGATAAAATAAAAAGCGGTGATGTGAAATGGAAATCAGAGCAAAAGGCAATGACTTAATCGTTACCTGCGACGGCTGTATAAATCTTGATTATACTCTCGACTGCGGTCAGTCCTTCAGATGGGAAAAGAAAAACGGCATCTGGTCTGCGGTCGCATACGCAAGGAAAATATCTGCAGAGCAAACAGACGAAAACACTATTACATTATATGACACTTCCGAAGAAGAGTTTGAAGCAATATGGAAAACTTATTTTGACCTTGAAAGAGATTATGCTTCAATTATTTCAAGGTTTGCAGATGACGAGCATCTGAAATGTGCATCGGAAAGTTATTACGGAATCAGGGTTCTGAATCAGGAACCGTGGGAAACACTCTGCTCGTTTATCATTTCTCAGAACAACAACATTCCACGCATTAAAGGCATCATTAAAAGACTTTGCGAAATTTTCGGTGAAGATTTAGGCGACGGATTTTTCACGTTTCCGTCTGCAGAAAAGCTGAAAGATCTTACTCCTGAGGATTTATCTCCCCTCCGTGCAGGCTTCAGGGCAAAATACATTATTGATGCATCAAAAAAAGTTTCATCGGGGGAAATCAATTTCGACGAAATTCTTCAGAACGATATTTCCTACGGCAGGGAAACTCTTCAGAAAATCTGCGGTGTAGGACCGAAGGTTGCAGAATGTTGTCTTCTTTACGGCTTGAAAAAGTCTGATGCTTTTCCTGTTGATGTGTGGGTAAAACGTATAATGGCAGAGCTTTATAAAGATGGTCTTCCCGAATGTGCATATCCTGAAATCGGCATTGCACAGCAATATCTTTTCCATTGGCGAAGAAATCTCGATAATAAATTGATAATAAATTGACAAACGAATTAATTTGATGTAATATAAATGTAATATTATAAAGCGAAAGGGAGAGACGCTTATGAAATACAACATGACATTGACCCCTGAAGAAGAAGCTATACTTAATGGCTCTCAGGGCGAAACAATGGCAAAAGTTATGAAAACTCTTGTTCTCTACGGTGATGCCTTCGGAGCAACAAAAATGGTTCCCGTTGACAGCGAAATGGGACACCTTGTTACAAGCTTCGGTCTTAAGGTTATGAAACCTATTTACAGCCTTATGGATCAGCTTATTGAAGCAGGTGCAATTTCAAAACAGAAATTCTCTGTTGACCCCAAACCCCTTGACCCCAATGTTCCTGCAAACTTCCTTCAGAAGATTGTTTTCAACAAATTCATGTATTCAATGCAGGACAGCTACGACAAGCAGCTTTCAGACATGGGTCTTATTGATGACAAGTCTTACACATGTACTTGCTACATGGACGAAGTGGGCAACATCCCCAACAAAGGTGAGGTTCTTTCATGGGCTGAATCATCAGCAGTTGTTTATGCAAACTCTGTTCTCGGTGCAAGATGTAACCGCAACTCAGGTATCATCGAGCTTTTCGGCTCAATCGTAGGCAAAGTTCCTTACTTCGGACTTGTTACTGACGAAGGCAGAAAAGCTACATGGATCGTTGAAGTTAAGACAACAAAGAAGCCTGAGGCACAGATCCTCGGTTCTGCAATCGGCATGAAGGTTATGGAAGATGTTCCCTTCGTAAAAGGTCTTGACAAATGGATCGGCACAGAGCTTGACGGTGATACAAAAGCATACCTTAAGGATTTCGGTGCAGCTACAGCTTCAAACGGTGCTGTCGGTCTGTATCACATCGAAAACCTTACTCCCGAAGCAGTTGAAATGGGCGAAAGCCTTATTGCTGACGATGCAAAGGTTTATGTTATTGACGACGCAGAGCTTGAAAGAGTTAAAGCAAGCTATCCCGTTATGTGGAAAAACAAGGATGCAACACCCAAGCTTTGCTTTATCGGTTGTCCCCACCTTTCACATGCACAGCTTATCGAGTGGACAGACAATGTAGTTGCAGGTCTTAAAAAGAGCGGACTTAAAAAAGTTTCCGTTCCCACAGTATTCACAGCGGCTCCTGCAGTTGTTGAAGAATTCAACAAAACTCCTTATGCTAAGAAGCTGGCAGACACAGGTGTTATTCTCAGCTACATTTGTCCCCTTATGTACATGAATAACCCCCTCGCAAAGAAAATGCCCGTTATCACAAACTCAAACAAATTGAGAACATACACGACCTCTCGCTACTACACAAGCGATGAGATTCTCGAAATCATCACAACAAAAGGAGGCAACAAGTAAGATGAAACAGTTTAAAGGCAGACCTGTTGTAGCAGGCAAATGTACAGCAGATGCACTTGTTTCCCACGGCGGATTCAACACTCTTGCATCTTTCCAGAACGCTCTCCAGTTTGGTGACAAGCAGGCAAAATGCGGCGACCAGAACAATGCTGACCTTTATGAAAAGCCCATGGTAGGAACAGCACTTTGCCTTCCCCAGACAATCGGCTCAACTACAGGCGGTATGGTTCTCTACTGTGCAAAGGTTCTTGAAAGAAACCCCGCTTGCATGCTTTTCTCTGAGCACATTGACTCTCTCGCAGCAGCAGGCGCAGTTCTCGGCGCAGTGTGGACAGATTCTCCCATGCCCGTTGTTGACTGCCTTGGCGATGAGTTCCTCGCTTATGTAAAAGACGGCATGAAAATCACTGTTGACGAAGACGGTACAGTTACAGTTGAATAATTGAAATTCATAAAAAATTTACGGTCATTTCATTGAGAAATGACCGTAAATTTTTTTGCTTTTTATTCAGGGATTTTGCTTATAATCTTTTTGTAAAGATAAATGAAACAGCCGGTACTTACAATAACTGACATGATTTCTGCAATCGGGAATGCCCACCACACATTATTAAGAACACCTGTCAACGACAGAAGATATGCTGCAGGAATAAGAACGAGAAGCTGTCTTGAAACTGAAACAAACATAGAAAGTGTTCCTTTTCCGAGAGCCTGGAAAACCGAGCCGATAACAATGCAGAATCCCGCAAAGACAAAGCAAAGACTGATAATTCTCAGTGCAGGCACACCAATTTCAATCATATCTGCCGAAGCGTTGAATATGGACAAAAGCTGTTCGGGGAAAATCTGCATAATGCAAAGTCCCAAAGCCATAAACGATATGGCATAAATAACACCCAACCGGACAGCCTTTGTCATTCTCTTTCTCTTCTGTGCACCGTAGTTGTAAGCGATAATGGGAATAATACCGTTGTTCATTCCGAAAACAGGCATGAAGATAAAGCTCTGAAGCTTGAAATAAACGCCGAAAACAGCAACCGCAGTTTCGGTAAAGCCGATGAGAATTTTATTGAAAAGGAAGTTCATAACTGAACCTATTGCCATCATGAGAATTGAAGGAACACCGACTGCAAAAATTCTTCCGATGATTTTTCCGTCAGGTCTGAATTTTCTGACGGACAACTTAATATCCTTGTTGTATTTTGCATTAAGAATGAGAGCAAGGATAAATGCAAAAATCTGACCGATAACCGTTGCCCATGCGGCACCTGCGATTCCCATTTTGGGACAGCCTAAAAGGCCGAAAATCATAATCGGGTCAAGAATAATGTTGATAATTGCACCTGTACCCTGAGTGAACATGGTGAAAATAGTTCTGCCGGTTGACTGCATAAGTCGCTCTGTCATAATCTGTCCGAAAACACCGAAAGAGAAAATTGAGCAGATTGAAAGATATGAGTAACCCTGTTCCGCAATATCTGCTATGTCTGTCTGCATGCCGTAGAAAAATTTTACGCCGAAAATACCGAAGGCAAGGAAAAGCAGATATTCGAGAAATACAAGGAAAAGTCCGTTTTCCGCTGCTTTGTTCGCCCTGTCGAAATTCTTTTCGCCAAGACTTTTTGAGAGAAGTGCGTTAACACCTACTGCCGTACCTGATGCAAAAGCAATCATAAGGTTCTGTGCAGGGAACGCAAGACTTACGGCCGTCAGTGCATTCTCTGAAATGTAAGAAACAAAAATGCTGTCAACAACATTGTAAAGTGCCTGAACCAGCATAGAAACTATCATGGGCAGTGACATTGAAATCAGAAGTTTGTTCACCGGCATTGTACCCATTTTGTTTTCACGAAGTGTATTATCCAAATTTTTATAGCCTTCCTTTCACAAAAATTTGCCGCAAACCCACAAGTCTGCGGCAAACATATTTTAAAATCAGAAATTACCTGAGTAGTTGGGAGCTTCCTTAGTGATAAGAACATCATGAGGATGGCTCTCAATAAGACCTGCATTTGTGATGCGAACAAACTGAGCTTTTTCCTGAAGCTCTGCAATTGTAGAGCATCCGCAGTAACCCATACCTGAACGAAGACCGCCCATCATCTGGTAAACTGTGTCAGCAAGGGGTCCCTTGTAAGGTACACGACCTTCGATTCCTTCGGGAACAAACTTCTTGTTGTCTTCCTGGAAATATCTGTCCTTACTGCCGTTAGCCATCGAAGCAAGTGAGCCCATACCACGGTAAACCTTGAACTGTCTGCCCTGATAGATTTCTCTTTCACCGGGAGCTTCCTCGCAACCTGCAACAAGTGAGCCGACCATAACAGTATTTGCACCTGCGGCAAGAGCCTTGACAATTTCACCTGAATATTTGATGCCACCGTCAGCAACAACAGGAATACTGTGCTTTGCAGCTTCGTTTGCTGCATCAAATACGGCTGTAATCTGAGGAACGCCGATACCCGCAACAACACGTGTTGTACAGATAGAACCGGGGCCGATACCAACCTTTACGCAGTCAGCACCTGCATCAATGAGAGCCTTTGTAGCCTCTGCAGTTGCAACGTTTCCTGCGATAAGAGCAATGTCAGGATATGCTGCTTTGACTTTAGCAACTGCCTTGAGAATATTTTCTGAATGTCCGTGAGCTGAGTCAAGACAGAAAGCATCAACCTGTGCTTCAGCCAGACAAGCTGCTCTGTCAAGGACATCTGCAGTAGCGCCGATAGCAGCAGCACAGAGAAGTCTGCCCTGAGAGTCTCTTGCAGTGTTGGGATACTGAACTGCTTTTTCAATATCCTTGATCGTGATAAGACCTTTAAGGTGACCGTTTTTATCAACAAGAGGAAGTTTTTCAATCTTGTGCTTCATGAGAATCTGCTGAGCCTCATCAAGAGTTGTATTCTCATGAGATGTAACAAGATTTTCTCTTGTCATAACTTCACTGATTTTAACATTATAGTTTGTCATGAAACGAAGGTCACGGTTTGTAAGGATACCAACCAGTTTGCCGTTTTCATCACAAACGGGAATACCTGAAATGCTGAATTTTCTCATAAGGTCATCAGCATCTGAAACAAGGTGGTCAGGAGACAGGAAGAAGGGGTTTGTAATAACTCCGTTTTCCGAACGCTTAACTCTGTCAACCTCAGAAGCCTGAACTTCCATAGGAAGATTCTTGTGAATAACACCGATACCGCCTTCACGGGCAATTGCGATAGCCATTTTGGACTCTGTAACAGTGTCCATAGCAGCTGTCATCAGCGGAACGTTAAGCACAATGTTTTTTGCAAGTGTAGTTTTGAGGCAGACATCGCTGGGAAGAATGTCCGATTTTCTCGGAATGAGAAGCACATCGTCAAAGGTAAGACCTTCTTTTACAAACTTTTCTGAATATTCCATACTCTCTTTTCCTCCTTTTATCTTTTGCGGCACCCTGTGCCGCCGGGGTACGGGTTTCTGTTAAAAGATATTATAACATTTTTATCTACACTTTTGCAATATAAGTTTCAAAAAAAATTGACGATGTATTTAAGTTTTTGACGAATTAAGTTGTTAAAATTGCTACAGGCAAACATCAGGCTGTCATGATTGAAACCACTACCGTGATGTCGTCCCGCTTTTCGCCCTGCATTTTATCACAGACCTTACCTGCAATCTTCTGGGCAAGAATATCAGGATTTGATGAAGAAAATTTTTCAATTTCTTCCTTTATCCAATCCGTTTTCCCTGTTGTTACTCCGTCAGACACCATAACAACTATGTCCCCCTTTGAAAGCATGACCTTTTCCTTAGCAAATGAAACAGAATCAAGTATACCTGCAGGAAGAGAAGCGCTTTCAATAACGGAGCATTCGCCGTTTTTTCTTACGAAAGAAACAGCGGCACCTGCCTTATAAAATTCAACCTTTCCCGAAAAAAGATTAAAGTGTACCGCATCAATCGTGGCTAAGGACTCATTGGTTGATTTCAGTTCAAGCACAGAGTTGATGATTTTCAGAGCATTGTCATAGCTTACGTTTTTTTCCACAAGTCCGCCGAAATATTCCGCGGCAATCGCCGCGTCGACTGCCGCTCTTCCGCCTGTCCCCATACCGTCAGAAAGAATAAGTGTCCTGTTTCCGAATTCATCGGTAAATTCTCTCAGACAATCTCCGCATATAGGCGAATCCTCGCTGGAAAGCTGAATTTTCCCCACCTTCATTCTCAACCACGGCTTTTGTCTGAAGGTGATACATGTTCCCGTTTCGGTAAAATCTATCTCGGGGTCTGAAAATTTTCTCAGAGATGCTCTTTCAATTTCCTCTTTTAACCGTCTTCTGTCAATTTCCCTGTCAATTTTTTTGCAGTTTGCCTCTATTGTCATATTCCCCTCTGTGTCTACAACGCAGAGAGCTTTTGTACATCTGACGGAAAAAGAGGAGAAAATATTTTTGATTTCCGCAGAAAGCTCGTTGTCTACCAAAGGGCTTTTACTGAACATTTTTGAAAAATCCTTAAGCATTTCGCTCATACAATCCATCTGCTCGCTCATAAGCTTACGCTTTTCATCAAGACGGATTTCCTCCCGTAATTTTTCATCATATCTTCTGAAATTCTGCAGAAGTGACTTCTGCAGATCGCCGTTTTTTCTGCACTTTTCCAGAAACAGTTTTCCGAAGGGCGTGTCCGAAAAAGCTTTTCCGTCGCGGTAGTTTTTTGAAATTTCCTCAAATCCCCGCATTGTATACTGAAAACTGTTTTCCCAGCATTTTTCTCTCTTCTCACATTCCGAACAGACCTCCTGCTTCACTCTGCAGAAAATGTTTCTGTCATACGATGCATCTATCTTTTTAAGATTCTCCGAAACCTTGTTCATTCCTTCGCAGATCATCTCTACAGTCTCTGCTGTCTCCGATAATCTTGTAGACACATTTTTCCTGTATGTGCTCTCCCTTGCAGTAACCTTGTTTTCACGAAGGAACAACCTGACCTTTTTATATAGTTTTTCAGGTATAAGAAAGAAAACAACTGCCGCTGCCGCCGCGGTAATAATGCTTTGAAGTGAATTGATTTCACCCGTAAATAATGTGGTAGCAGAAAAAGTAAGCAGAAAAGATACTGCACATCCTGTTTTTCCGAGAGGAGAAAACGCGCCTGAAACCACACCTGAAAACACGAGAGGCAAAACATTATAGCCGTCTGTCATTGCTCCCGAAAGTGCTGCGGCAGAAGCGGCAGCACAAATACCTCCCCCTGCTTCGGATAGAATGTGTGACATAACGATCACTGCAAGGAAAGCTACAAAAAGTGCAGGGTAAAAGCCGAAAAATTCTAGTTTTCCCAAGGATGCCGCAACCGTTGCAAAAGCTATGCAAAAACATGGCATTTCCCTTTTTTCAAAAGACTTTTCCCTTATTTTAAAAAGAACCGAAATACACCTTCTGTAGAAAAAAGCGGAGAATGCAGCGATAATTCCCTCTGCAAGAAAAAGAATTATTTCATCAAATCCTCCTTTTGTCGGAAGCACAACAGCAACACCTGTCAGCACACAGACAAGAAAGCATGTGCATACAGAGAGAAACCATATTTCTCCCAGTCTTGAACGTGAAACAAGAACGCGGCTTCTAATCAGCCACAGTGCAACAGCACAAACTATGTATCTGAAAAGATAAACTCCCGTCTGGGAGAAAACGAGACCTATGCTTGTCCCTAAAAGTGCAAAAAAAGAATATACACCCGGGGAAGCTATGATAAAAGCAAAGCCGAAAGGATACAGTTCATCAAAAACTGCACCCTGACCGAAGATTATTCCCAGAATGAGAAACGCCGCAGCACCTGCCCCCTCTCTCAGACTGATTCCGGTTTTCTTTTTCTCATTTCTCACCCTTTGCAGTTTTTCTGATTTTATGTTTTCCATCTTTACCACTCCTTTTCTAAAAGTAGTATACTTTTCTCTGACAGAAAATTTCGTCACACTCTGCTGTAGCTACAGGACGAAAAAAACATTTATTTGTACTTTCTGTGAAAATACTGCGTTTTCCTTGCATTGGAAAATGATTTATGATAAAATAATGTGAATATCTATCTGTAGGTGTAAACGATGAAAAATAATAATAAAGAAAAAAAGCAGATCCCTGAAGACCTTGTAATCGGCAGAAACGCAGTTCTTGAAGCAATAAGTAACGGGAGAACAATTGATGCTCTTTATGTTGCAAAGGGGGAAAGAGGCGGCTCAATCTCCACTATTCTCCGACTTGCCAAGGAAAAGCAGTTAGTCGTCAAAGAGGTTGACATCAAAAAGCTTGAATATATGTGCTTTGGCGCAAACCATCAGGGTGTTGCGGCAAAATGTGCAGTAAAGGAATATTCAAGCGTTGATGACATTTTCGCACTGGCTGAAGAGAGAGAAGAAGCTCCCTTTATCGTAATCTGCGATGAACTTGAGGACCCTCACAATCTGGGCGCAATTATCAGAACTGCTGAAATAGCAGGAGCTCACGGAGTTATCATTCCTAAAAGAAGGTCTGTTTCTCTTTCCTTCGCAGTAGGAAAAACCTCAGCAGGAGCCATTGAATATGTCCCCGTTGCAAGAGTAGGCAATTTAGCAAGCGAAATTGATGCTCTTAAAGAGCGCGGAGTGTGGGTTTACGGAGCTGACATGAAAGGCGAAAGCTGGTGCAGCGTTGACTACAGCGGACCGTGTGCTCTGGTTGTAGGCTCAGAGGGAAAAGGTATCAGCAGACTTATCAAGGAAAAATGCGATTTTCTCGTAACACTGCCAATGAAGGGAAAAATCACATCTCTTAACGCATCAGTTGCCGCAGGCATCATGATGATGGAGATTTCAAGACAGAGAAGTAATATAAAAGCAAGATAAGGAGGATTAAAATGGCTGACGAAACAGAAGGCTTGGATTTTTTTGATTCAGACATTGAAGAATATACAAAAAAATATGGCCCGCAAGCTTCAGACGCAGATGCCGCTGATTTCATAGATGAGCTGTTTGAATCCTCAGACGGCTCACCCGTAAAGGACTGGTCAATGGACGATATAAACAGACTCATTGACGAGGTCGACAGCCGCGACGACGTAGAAGAAGCCGGAGATGACTTTGATTTCGACAAATACGAAAAATATACAGAACCCGAGGTTCGGGATTTCGGAGAAGCAAAAGAAAACTCCGAAGAAAACGAAGACGTTTATGAAGAAGGTGCTGTTTATTTTTCAAAAGAGTATGAGAAGGATCTGGCATCTAAAACAGCAGAAACTGAGATAACCGATTTTGAGGATATATCTTCCGTTTCTGAAGAAAATAATGAAACAGGATTTTCCTTCGAAGAAACAGAGAAAGATTTCACTGCCGTGGAAGGGCACGTAAATCAGGCAAGACAAGACGGTGAATTCCGCGAAATCGACGAAACAGTTGATGAAAACGGCTTCGCACAAGCAGACGATGTAGTTTATGACGGCACCTTTGACAGAGGTGACTATCTTAAAATCAAGGATATTTTCAAAAGCTCAAAAATCCTCAGCAAACGCCGTGCCGCAAGAGCAGAAGTCAGAGAATCTGCTTATGAATCTGTAAAAGAACAATACGGTGAGGCAATCTTTGACGCCAAAAAAAGAGAGAGCGATTTCAATGAAATCCTCAGAAGACAGAGAAGCGTTGAAAAAGAAGAAGAGAAAAAGAATGAGGAAAGAAAAGAAAAGAGAACAAGACGCTTTGATGTTGACAGCGAAAACTATGTTGTGAGCACAAAGCCCGAAGAAGAAGCTCTTGAAATCCGTGAGGACGAAGAGCTTGATGACACGATCTTCATTTCAGACCTTTCCCATTTTGAAGAGGTCGCAAGGGATAACACACAAAAAAATGACCATAATTTTTCAGACACAAAAGTCATCGGTACGGAGAGCAATGAGGAACAACAAAAAACGAGAGATATTTTCATCTCTCCCAGAACTTACCGTCAGTCTGATGACCAGCTCGCCTTTGAAGGATTTGAAACAGAAGAGCTGACTCCTGAGCACATCAGCGAAGAGGATGTTCAGGAAAGCCTTCGCAGAGCACGGGAAGAAAAGAAAAACCGTTTCAGAATGACTAACCTTCCCGACGATTACAATGACCTTGACCCTAATTATTTTTCACCTGAAAAAGGAAAATATGACGAAGAGGAATATATTGTTCTCAGCGATGAAAACAATCCCAAATCCTTCCTGACCGCTTTCAGGAAATCTTTCATTCAGGAAAGAAACAAAAAATTCACAGAATATACCTCATCAAACGAAAAGCCGCAGGTTTTCAAGGAGATCACAGATAAAAGACGCAGGTCCGTTTTCGGACTCATTGCAATGAGTCTTTTAACCGTTGTTTATCTTGCAGTAACACTCGTCACTAATGTTTTTGAAGCTCTGCCTATTGATGCGGCAGCGGCAACTACTGCTTCACTGTCAATTATCGTTCTTCTTGCAACATTTATTTTCGGCTCATCTGTCACTCAGCCCGGAATCGAAAATCTCCGCAAGAAAAACTTTGGTTTCGACAGTGCCGTTACTTGCCTTGTTCTTGCAGGTATTCCGGCTTCGGTTTCAATGTTCTTTGATTTGTCGGGAATGGGTGAAACCTTCTCGGTTTATACGGCAGCAATAACTTTTATCGTTATTATCTGTTGTCTGTCAAGAGCTATTGAAAGCACACGAACCGCAAATGCTCTTAAGACTGCAACCGTAAAAAGGAAGAATAACCTTTATACAATACAGAGCATTGACGACGAAAGAACCGCTCAGAACATTGCAAGAATTTTAGCCGGTGAAAATCCTGACCTTAAGTATTCCTGCAAAACAGCTTTCCCTCAGGGATTTATTCACAATGCTTTTGCCCGGAACCCTGCAGACAGGCTGAGTCGCACTTTCTTCCCCATAGCGGCAGGGCTTTCAGCTTTGGTCGGTATAATCACAGGAATTATCTACAAAAATATACCTATGGGCTTTTCCGCTTTTCTTTCATGCCTGCTGGTAAGCTTCCCCTTAGCGCTCATGCCTGCTCTTAATATTTCCCTTTACTCTCTCAATAAAAAATTGAGTAAGAAAAACGCCTGCATCGTGGGCTATACCTCTGCAAGAAATATTGAAAAAACAAACGCAGTCGTGGTTGATTCAACAGATTTGTTTGACGTGGAAAAATGTAACTTCCACGGAATGAAGGACTACGGTACCGTACGCGTTGACGATATTATCCTCTATGCCGCAGCAATGCTGACAAACTCCAAAGGTCCCTTATCTCACGTTTTCGACAAAGCAATTCTGGGAGATAAAAACGAGCTTCTTCCCGATGTTGAAAACCTCTGCTACGAGGAAAGACTGGGACTTTCAGGCTGGATCAACGGCGAAAAAGTGCTCATCGGCAACAGAAATCTTCTTATCAACCATAATCTTGAGGCGCCGCCTAAGGGTCCCGAGGTTGCTTGTCTGAAAGAAGGCAAAAAGATTTTCTATATTGCAATTGACGGCACTGTTGCAGCAATGCTTGTTGTTGAATACGCAAAAAACGAGCAGATGAAAAAGCACCTCCGAGCTCTCGACAAACACGGAATTACAGTCGTAGTCACAACAAATGACTGTAATATTGATGAAGAATTTCTTTCTCTTCAGTTTAACATGCCGAGAGAAAGCTTTAAGGTTGTAGGCGATTATGAAGGCGGTCTCCTCGACGGATACATTAACCGAGAAAGAGCCTCTGCTCCTGCAAAGCTGATTCACGACGGCACAAGCGCATCCTTCTTTGAAACCATCTCTTCAGCTATCGCTTATTCATCAGCAATTAAAATTGCTGTCACAATACAAACAGTAATGATGTTCCTCTCAATTGTTGTTACTGCAATTTTCGCCTTTTCAGGAACAATCAATTTAATTTCTTCAGGAGTCATTATTCTTATGGAAATTTTAAGTTCACTCGTTATGACACTTATAGCAATTCTCCGAAACAAATTCTGAATTAAAATCCCCTCTCCGCACATAATAAACACGGAAAGGGGATTTTTTATGGATATATTTTCAACTTTTTTAAAGACTTTCGTTGTAGGCGGACTCATCTGTGTTGCAGGGCAGCTTCTCATTGACCTGACACGGCTTACACCTGCAAGAATTCTGGTAGGCTTTGTAGTTCTTGGTGTTTTTCTCTCAGCAATCGGAGTTTATGTACCGTTTGCAGAATGGGCGGGCTGCGGTGCGACTGTACCTCTTACAGGCTTCGGCAACGTTCTTGTTCAGGGAACAAAGGAAAGAATTGCAGAGGAAGGCTGGCTTGGAATTTTAACAGGTCCCCTTAGCTCAGGTGCAGTGGGAATCACTGCCGCAATGCTCAGCGCACTTGCAGTTTCCCTTGTAGCTAAGCCAAAATCAAAATAATTCAACACTTTTAAGAGAAATGCCCCTTGACTTTTCCGCCTTTCTTGTATTATACTGATGGTGTGTAAACAGAAAAGTGTAATAAAGAAAGGAGGATATACATAATGGAAACAGCAATCGGCATTATTTCAAAGGTTTGTGATTTCCTCGGCGGTCTTGATTATGTTAAAGCTTTCGACACAATTGAGCAGGCGCTTATCAAATTGGTTGAATGGATCGCATCACTTGTTGCTTAACGAATAATTTTATTTTTTAAAATTATTTTTGTTGCAAAGAGGAGGTGCAAAAAGATGGAACAGGTTACAGAAATTCTCCAGAAAATCGGTGATTTTCTCGCAGAAGTTGATTGGGCAAAAGTTTTTGAAACAGTAAAGGACGTTGTTACAAAGCTCGTAGAGTGGATTTCTTCTCTTACTGCTTAAGTTTCCTTACTTACAGAAACAGAATAATTGCTTGTCAAACAAAACAAACCCACTTCGTAAGGAGTGGGTTTTTCCTTTTTATAAATCAGCCAGTGTATTTTTAATCAACCTTGTCAGATTCTCGGCAATTATTTTTTCGTCACTTTCCATGCCTCGTGCAATCCATGCTGCAATTATTCCCGTTGAACCGCAGATGAGAAAATAATATGTTGCCTGCAGCTGACTTTCATCCAAGTCTGAACATATCACTTTGAAGTCTCTCTCAAAGCTGTAATAAATCCTTTCACACACACTCTGCATAAAATTCAAAGCATCACTCTGATTTGACAGAGCATGTACTGCATCCGCATTTGCTCTGATGCTTTGGAGAAAACATGCCATGTCTTCCTCAATATCATGAATGCCTCTGAACCTGAAATCTGAAAAGAATTCCGCTATCAGCTCTTCTTTGAATTTTTCGTAAAGGTCATAAACATCCTCGTAATATCTGTAAAATGTTGCTCTGTTGATTCCCGCTTCTTCACAAAGTTTTTTCACCGTAACCTTGTTCACAGGATTTTCTTTCAAAAGTCTGATAAAGGTTTCTCTGACAGCATTTAAGGTATATCTGGTGCGTGCATCCATTTTCATCTTTCAGTTTCCTTTCTCAACGGAATTTTTTTGGTTTATGAATAAAAATATTAAACATATTTCAAAAAATTGCTGATTGATTTTAACGTCTGATAATATTATACTAAAATTACAGAGAAATGCAACATGTGTATCATAATTTTCATAATGTTTTATATTTTTTAATAACATTATGTTTGCAATAATTGAAGTTTAACCTACGCATTAGAAAATCGTTCCCTTTTTGCAACATTGATTATAAACACTTCTTGCATAAATTTCATATAGAAGGTAAAGCGGAGAAAATGGGCAAATTTTATACAATACTGAAATTTGCCCATTATTCTACAAACAAAATTACACACACACTAAATTTTCCTCATATCTCCGCTTTGTCTTCTGTTGAAATAAACCAAAACCGCTCGGCGTTTCACCGAGCGGTTTTGTGTTTATTCACCCTTAATTCTTTTCAAAGCACCTTTCTCAAGTCTTGAAACCTGCGCCTGTGAAATTCCCACCTCTTTTGCTACCTCCATCTGTGTTTTGCCCTGCATAAATCTCATGTGAAGGATTTTCTTTTCTCTTGAAGAAAGCTTTTTCATTTCCTCACGAAGCTCAATTTCATTCAGCCAGTTTCTGTCATCATTCTGGTCACCAATCTGATCCATAACGTAAATGGTGTCACCTCCGTCGTTGTAAATCGGCTCATAAAGGCTGACAGGCTCTACTATCGCCTCAAGAGCTAAAACTACATCTTCTCTCTTTACACCAAGCTCCTTTGCAATTTCCTCAACTGACGGCTCCTGCCCGTTTTCAAGGAAAAGCTTTTCCTTCGCCTGCATGGCATGGTAAGCCATATCTCTCATAGAACGCGAAACCCTTACAGAGTTGTTGTCACGCAGATAGCGTCTGATTTCACCTATTATCATCGGCACGGAATAAGTGGAAAATCTTACGCCCAGATCGACATTGAAATTGTCTATTGCCTTTATCAGACCGATACAGCCAACCTGAAAAAGGTCGTCAGGATTTTCGCCCCTGTTTGCAAACCTTTGTATCACCGAGAGTACAAGCCTTAAGTTTCCGCTTATCAGCTCTTCTCTTGCACTCATGTCACCTTCTTTTATCCTTGCAAGAAGCTCCAGCTTCTCCTTTTCCTTCAGAACTTTAAGATTTGCCGTATTCACACCGCAAATTTCAACCTTATTAAACTGCAAAAAAATCCCTCCGCAATATCTGTTACAAATAGTATTGTCAGATATTACGGAGTTTAAAAATTTTATATTATTTTTTCGCCCTTGACGAAAACACCCTTTATTTCCATTTTTTCATCTACAAGAAGAAGGTCCGCATTTTTACCCACTTCAATTGAGCCGGTGACCTTGTCCTGTCCGATTGCTTTTGCAGGATTTATCGTACAGGATTTTACCGCGTGCTTAAAGTCAATTCCGAAGGAAAGAAGATTTTTGAATTCGTCAAAAATGTTCGATGTGCTGGCGGCAATTGTGCCGTCTGCAAGCAGAGCCTTTCCGTCACGTACATATACTGTCTGACCGCCAAGCATGTATTCGCCGTCCGCACAGTCAGCCGCTTTCATAGAGTCACTGATAACAATTGTCCTGTCCTCGCCCAAAAGCTTAAAAGCCATTCTGAGAGTTTCGGGGGCAACGTGGAAGCCGTCGCAGATAATCTCAGCTCTCACAATGTCTGAATCAAAAACTGCACCTGCCACACCGGGAACTCTCGCAGAAATGCCTGTCATGGCATTGAAAAGATGTGTTGCATGAGTAATACCGTTTTCAAATCCCTTTCTTGCCTCTGACACGTCAGCAGATGTGTGTGCCGCAGAAACTGTACAGATTTCTGATGCTTCTTTTGAGAAAGCATTATTTTCATCCTCTTCGGGAGCAATGTCAACAAGCGAAACATTGCAAATGCTGTTTAACTTTTTGAATTCTTCAATATCGGGCTTTCTTACATGCTCCGCTTTCTGAGCGCCTTTTTTCGCAAGAGAAATATAAGGTCCCTCCATATTGATTCCGTGTATGTATGCACCTTTTTCTTTTCCTTTTACAAGAGCAATTGTTTGGAAAATTCTTTCAAGCTCTTCCGAAGATAAAGTCATAGTTGTAGGGCAGAAGGAAGTCACACCGTGACGGGGAAGATTTTCAGACATAATCTGAAGTGACTCTTCCTTTGCATCGCAGGTGTCGCCGCCTTTTGTGCCGTGAATATGAATATCAATAAAACCCGGCAGAATTTTAAGACCTGCACAATCAAGTCCTTCGCCCTGCACGCCGGAAACTATTCCCTCGATTTTTCCCTTTTCAATTAAAAGGTCACCTTTTACAAATTCAAAATTTTCGTTT
>CAZDQE010000038.1:0-22133 GCA_964507395.1 uncultured Eubacteriales bacterium
CCAAAGGATAGAGAAAAGGCGAACACAGTTCGCCTCTACGACAATAAAGATAAATACAATTCATTGTTTCTTTTGGTAATGCATTACGTAGGGGAAAACTGTGTTTTCCTTTGCACAATGCCGAAGGAGGCATAAAAGGCGAACACAGTTCGCCTCTACGATAATATAGATAAATTACAATTTATCTGTAATGATTTTGATTTTATATTACACCATATAAAAATTACTTTCCCACGCAGGGATGTATTTGTGTTGTCGGAAGTAGATTTTATAATCACTTCTCATTTCACTGATTGCAAGGGGAATTGAAAACATATCCTCATTCCTGTGATACGCGCAGATATAAAGTTTGGGCTTCTGAGTTCTGATTGTTTGCTCAGCACCTTTTATTGCATCAAGCTCACTGCCTTCAATATCCATCTTGATAAGCGAAATTTTTTCTTTCGTGATGCCGTCAATTGCCACAGCATCAATTTTTTCACCCTCGTCAGAAATTTTCGATTGTCTGCCTGCTGTTTTCTTGAAGAAAAGTGAAGTGTTTTCACTGTATGCGGCAACATTCAATCGCTCGACAAAAGGCAAACTTTCCGTGTTTCTTTCAAGCTTTGCAAAGTTCTTTTTGTCAGGCTCAAGGGCGAAAATCTTGTTTGCTTTTCCTCCTGCAAATGAGAGAAATTCTTCAACCGTATCACCGTTGTAAGCCCCTGCATCAACAATAATTTCGTTTTCACTCAGCTTTAAAATGTTTTCGTAAACCTCATCCTTTTCACTGAAGCAGGGGAGAAGATAGTCAAGCTTACCGCTGATTTTGAAGTTGATAAGATTTATAAAAGTTTCCTTTGATTTTTCATCTGCAAGCATTGAAAAAACTCTGTCAAACTTTTCTTCGTTTTCTTCAACAAATTCTCTTGTGAAAAGCCCTTCACCTGCAACGGGCACTGTCAAGGAATAAAAAGGATGTTTCCGTGACATCTGCCACACCCTTTCGATTGTGGCATCATCCTTTACCGCAAAGGTCATAAGGCTCACAAAATCTCCGTATTTTTCCTCAGCCTCAGAATATTTCAGTACCCTTTTTCCGTGAAAGGAGTGACCTCTTACAAATTCGTCACTTGCATAAACATCACTGTATTCAATGCCGAAAAGCTTTAGCTTTTCGATTATCATGTCAGCACCGTTTCCCATTCCGTAAAGCAGAATCGGTCCGGACTCATTCTGCAGTTTGAGCCAGACCGTATCTTCTTTGATATATTCGAGCATATTAATATTTGTCCATGCTGTCAACGCTGAGTACAAACACAGTTGCACCGCCGACAGAAACTTCCTTTGCTTTGTCAAGCTCGCTCATGTTTGTGCCGAAGGTTGCAGTTGAAGCAGCAGTATGTGTCCTTGTCTGAGAATATTTAGAGATGATAGCCTTTGCTCTTTCAACATCCTTGTCCTCAGAACCGATAAGAAGTGTTGTGTTGCCAACCATGAGGAAACCGCCTGTTGTTGAAAGCTTTGTAACTGTGAATTTTTCCTTTGTGAGTGCTGATGATACAACAGCACTGTCGTCATTGTTTACAATTGCAAGAATGAGTTTCATGTTTAATTCTCCTTAAGTATTTCTCTTAAAATCAAATATCGGGAAGCAACATTTTGATGCTTCGTTTATCAAGCTTGTAAAGGTCGGGGATTTCGTATCTGTTATCGCTGCCGTCCTTTATAAGAATACGCCCGTCGTAAAGAGTTTTGATTGCCGTAAGACTGTTTCTGATTTCAAATGTATACACACCTCTGTCAGTTTCAACGGTCCACATCCAGATGCTGAATTTTTCTGAACGCTTGATGAATTTTGTGATTTTGGGAATCATGTAATATTCATCGAGTGCGCTCTGCAGAGCCTGTTTGCTTTCAGGCAGGAGATTGTCAATATTTCTGATGATTGCACATTCATTTCCGTCACTGTCCAGGAGGGAAATGTATTTGTCAAGACCGCTTATAGGGAAAAGTCTGTGAGGCTCAAGACCTGTCAGCTTTTCATCAGAGCCGTAAAATTCAGCGTCAATAAAAATTTTATCGTTAACAGTAAGCTTAACCTCGGGACCATCAATATATTTTAACATAAATTACACTCCCTTTCAAGATTATTCAAAATTTTCCTTGTCTTTCTCTTCTCGGATTTTTTGTGACATTGACTGAATCTGAATGAGCTTATAATATTTGCCCTTGAGAGCCATAAGCTCCTCGTGTGAGCCGTTTTCAATGATTCTGCCCTTGTCAACAACGAGGATTCTGTTTGCTTTTCTGAGAGTAGAAAGACGGTGAGCAATCATGAGTGTAGTTCTGCCGCGGATGAGTCTTTCAATAGCCTGCTGGATAAGCTCTTCTGTTTCGGAGTCAACAGCAGCAGTTGCTTCGTCGAAAATAAGGATACTCGGGTTTTTCATAACAGCTCTTGCAATTGAAAGTCTTTGCTTTTCACCGCCTGAAAGACCGATACCTCTTTCTCCGAGGAAGGTATCGTATGAATCGGGCAGACGGGAGATGAAGCCGTGAGCGTTTGCAACATCAGCCGCATAAATTACCTGTTCAACATGAGCATTCGGTGTGCCGTATGCAATATTGTTGAAAACTGTGTCCTTGAACATCAGAGGCTCCTGCTGAACGTAGCCTATCTGATTTCTGTAATACTTCATGTCGATATCCTTGATGTTTACGTCATCAATAAGGATCTCGCCCTCGTAATCATCATAGAAACGCATGAGAAGATTTATGAGTGTTGATTTACCTGAGCCTGTTGTACCAACAATACCAACGATATCACCGGGGTTGAGTGTAAAGCTTACGTTGTCAACAACCTTCTTTGAACGGTCAAATGCGAAGCTGACGTTTCTGAACTCGATTTTACCGTCCATTCTGGGAAGCTCTTTGCCTTTAGCGAAGTCGTGTTCAGGCTCCGCATCAATAATATCGAAAATCTTTTCAGCGGAAGCCAGTGCGTTCTGATATGAGTCACTGATATTTGCAAAGAAGCTTACAGGGCCGTAGAACATGCTTGTATAAGAAATGAACGAAACGAGAAGACCGATTGAAATTTCGTTGTTGTCAGGGTCGATAATCCACGAACCGCCCACAAGCCAGATAATAACCGAGCCGCAAGTAATGAGGAAGGTCATAACATTGGGGAAAACAGAAGCGATAACGCTTGCTTTCTTGTCTTCCTGAAGCCAATCGTCGCAGTAAGCCTTGAACTTGCCGATAATTGAATCTTCGTTTGTGAAGGATTTGATAACTCTCACACCGGGAATCGTGTCGGCAAGAAGTGTTGAAATGTGTGAGCTTCTTATCCAGAGTCTGCGGTAACGGGGACCGATTTTCTTGCCGAAAATTCTTCCGCCGATAACAACGAGGGGAACAGGGAGAAGGGAAAGGAGAGTCAGCTTCCAGTTCATAATGAGCATGATTGCCGCAATACCTACGAGCAGGAAGCCCTGCGTAATACCTTCCTGTGAAATTCGCATGATGAAGTTCTGCAGAACAACTGAGTCGGAGTTGACTCTGTTGATAACTGAGCCTGTTGATGTTTTGTCATAATAGCTCAGAGGCAGATACTGTGCCTTTGCGTAAATATCCTTTTTCAGGTCGATGATGATTTTATCGCCTGCAACTCTCAGATAATAAGAACGTATAAACGAAACAAGGTACTGAACAACATATACTCCCAAAAGAAAAAGTATAACCTTGACAAGACCTTCCGAGTCTTTTCCCGGGATAACATCGTCAACCATAACCTGAGTGATTTTCGGGGGAACGAGTGAAAGTCCCGTAACCACAATTGAAAGGATAATACAGAGAATAAGCTTTCCTTTCTCAGGCAGGAGATATTTCATCAGCTTGGAAATAATCTTGCCCTTGCCCTTACAGTTGTAGCATTCAGCATCGGGAGAAGCCAGCTTTCGTCCGCATTTGGGACAGAAGGAGCGTTGCTTATCGTAAGTTGATTTTACGATAAGAAGCTGTTCTTCAAATTCCATGCCTTTGTTTATGTTGTTGATGAAGATTGCAGCAGCATCAGCGATGTCGGCGTTAGCATATGTAAATCTCAGAACAGTTTCTGTCTTTTCGGCAGTTTTTATTCTGATAACAGCGTTGCCGTACATTCTCTTGACAATGACTTTTTCGATGTCGCCGAAAGCAAAGCTTTTGCTTCCGCCCTCGATTTCAGAGTCAATTGCAACTGCTTTTGTTTTTGTGACAATGAAAGCCGAAGAGTCATATTTTCCGTCAAGGTTAAGGTCACCCACAACGGCGAAGAGAATCTTTTCCCCACCGAGAACGTTCTCAGCGGTTTTCATAATGTCATCAGGGATCGGTTTGTTTGAAAAGGTTTTAATTTCTTCCATCTGAAACCCTCCTTTTGGCTATACACTTATGAAAAGTTGTCGTCTTTTCGCGTAAAGTATAGCACAGTGACATAAAATGTCAATGGTTTTTTAACAATTTTTTCAAAATTTATTTTATTCAAAAAAATATGTGAGAAAACTTAGATTTTATGTGCAAAAAACCATGTGTTCGATGGACTTTTTGTGTTGACAGACAGATTGCAACGCCGTAAGGATACCCCTTGAGGGCGTGCTCAAAACCGATAAAAACACAGAATGAGATTCATTGCCGGCATCTCCGATGTGATAATAAAAAATGATTAAAAATAAAGCGTTTATGTAAATATTATGAAAAATAATTAAAGAAACAAAATATCGCCTCATTTTACTTGACATGAAGCACGAAATTTTATATAATTTAAAAGAACTAAAAGGTGGGGGAAGTCCTATCTTTAGTAACCAACGAACTTTGAAAGGAAGTGAATCGAATGAATTTCACAGATATCATTGAAGGTATTAAGACAGGTTGGGCTATCCTTAACGAGATCATCAATTTTGACGTTCTTGTAGATTACATAAAGAAGGGTATCGAAGCTCTTATCGCTCTGTTTTAATTTCTGAAAATGTTTCATAACACACCCTGTCCTTTCGCCTCAGGCGGTCAGGGCAGGGTGTTGTTATGAAAGACAGGTTTCCGATTTTGGTATTTATTAATCATCCGCACATAAATTACAAAAAGAATCCAAGAGGTGATATGAAACATGAAAAAATCATTGTGCATCATTCTCTGCTTTGCAGTAGTGCTGACTACATTTGCTATCGGCTTCTCTGCATTTGCAGGCGCAGATTCTTTGTCAGTCGTTTCAGGTCCTGATAAGCTTTATTATCTTGATGCTGCAGACGAAATTGATGTAACAGGCACTGTTCTCAGCGTTAAGCAGGGCACAGACGAGCAGTCAATTACTCTGACGGAGAATATCAAAAGAACAGGCGCACTTGCTGACGCAGTGCCCACAACAGCTTCAACTGAGAGCACATCATCAGCTGAAACTACAACTGAAGGAGCAGAAACTACAACTGAAGAAGCAGTGACAACAACAACTGCTGCGGCGGTTGCATTAGCAGCAGAAGCAACAGAAAAGGTTGATGCTTCAAAAGTAAAGGTATACTATGATTATCCTCTCGCTCAGGGCGAAAACGAGGTTATCTTCAAGTATGATGACAAAACTGCAAGCTGCAGCGTTTATGTTGACGAGGATCCTGTCAAGAGCATTACAATCACAAAGGCTCCTACAAAGACAGGTTATTACTACGGCTACGATAACGATACAGACGTTGATCTGTCAGGTCTTGAGGTCACAATTGTTTTCAATGCCTGCGGCGGTGAAAAGGAACAGACCTTTGTTTATAAGTATGACGAAGTAAAGTCACTTGTATTTATGGGTCACAGATTCAGCATGTACTTTGCATACCAGCTTAAGGTAGGCGAAAACCCTGTTATCGTAACATATCTCGGCAAGGAAACAAAGTTTGTCCTCAATTATGAGGAGGTTATTGTCGGTGACGTTAACGGCGACGGTGCAGTAAACGCTGCTGACCTTGTACGTCTTTCAAGAATCGTTATCAACGATGAAGACCTTTCTTACAATGCCCTTGAAACTGATATCGAAACTGACGGTAAGATTAACCAGAAGGACCTTAAGGCCCTTCGTCAGATGCTTACAATGCCTGACGAAATCGGCGAGTTTGACTGGGTTCTCGATGCAAAGCTTCTTTCATACAAGATTGATGAAAACGGCACATTCTACACAGATACAGACCCCTGGCAGAGAAACTTCGGCTTCAATGCTCTTTATGACTACGCAGCTCCCTACACATGTATGTATTATGATACATTCCGTGTATACTTCGACTACGGCACATACGATGACGGTTCTCCCAAACAGTGGATGATTCAGCCATGGAAGGGTCAGTACGGTATGGTTCTCTTCGGTGCAGAGCTTGGTGTTTATACAAAGTCACCTGACCGAGTAACACCTCACTATGACTGTGCATCAGACGAAGACCTTCTCGGTATGGAGATGGAAGTTTATAAGGATGAAAAACTTGCATTTACACGTCCTTATGAAATGCATTGGTGGATTACAGGCTTCAAGCCCGGTGCACTTGACAACTATACGGATATGACAAAGCCTCACAGCCAGCTCACACTTAAGTTCACGGTTGACTTCCCCTCAAACGAAATGGCTCAGCTTTTTGCAGACGGTCTTGAGGATAAAGGCTTTGAAAAGGTAGGCTTTATCGACACTGTAAACTTCAGAAAAGTTGATACCTACATGATTACAAACAACCGCGTTGTATTCCTTTGGAGAAACATTGTTGATTCTGACAAAGGAACAAATATGTAAGGGGAGGTAGGAAGATATGAAAATTACTAAGAGAATTCTTTCAGTGCTTCTTGCTCTCTCATTCGTGTTCGCATCAGTCAGTGTAAGCATGACAGCTTCTGCTGCATCTGAAATGACTTTTACCGTAAGCAACGTAACAAAAGCACTTCCCGGCGATACAGTAACAATGAAGGTTACTCTTGCAAACTCAAAGGCAGTTTGTGCAGTTAACCCCACAATCGAATATGATGCTGAAAAGCTTGAATTTGTCAGCGCAACAAACGGTGACGTTTTCACTTCAAATGCGTTCATGATTGGCGGCGCACGTGAAGGTAAAGTAAAAATCCTTTACTACAACGGTGTTACAAACACACAGGTAAACGGTACAGTATGTACTCTTAAGTTCAAGGTTCTTAATGGTGCAACAGGCTATGCGGATGTTTCGCTTAATTTCCCTGAAAACAGTGTTGTTAACGCAAATGAACAGGCAATAAGCTTCACAAGCAAAGCAGGCAGAGTTTCAATCGTTTCTCCCGTCATCTATGTTGATGCAAACACAAACGAAAAGGTTGATACAGGTGAGGAAATCGAAGACAAGTATTATCAGAAGGTTCCGCTCTTTGCAAGCTACAGAGACCAGAGCGTTCAGCTCTCTACAAGCATCATCGGCGACACGATCAAGAGCGTTGAATGGTCAGTTGACTCTGACAGACTTACAATTGATGAAAACGGTGTGGTAAGACCTAACCGTTCATGGTACTGCAGAGCAAATGTTACAGCAAAAATCACTTCAAAATCAGGTGAAGTCCTTGAAAAGACAGTAATGGTTGAGTTCTTCAAGCTTGCTATTACTAAGCGTTTGCCTGTATTCTGATACCAATATTTTAAAGCTTAAGAGGAACGTGTCATTTTATGGCACGTTCCCGTTTGGTATAAAAAACATATAAAATGAGGTGCAGAAAAATGAAAAATAAAGTAATCAGCCTTTTGCTTGCAGTCACACTTATTGTAAGCGTAGTAGGCTTAACCGCCGTTTCAGCCTTTGCGGCAGGCACGTCTCTTACAGTTTCAAAGGTAAGCGAAACATCTTCAACAGTTACAGTTGCTGTCGGAATTTCAGGCAACAGCGGAATTGCTGCTCTCGGTGTGAATCTTACGTTTGATTCATCACTTCTTAAAGGTGTCAGCGTTTCAAGTGCAGGCGTGGCAGATGACGCAGGCATGGTAGCGTGGGGCAACTTCTCTGACGGCAGTGTCAGAATTATTATTGAAGAGAGCAACAGCAGTGACGGTACGACGAAAGACGGAACAGTTTGTACCGTAACCTTTACTAAGCTTTCATCAGTTAAGGACGGCACAACTGCTGATTTTACTGCAAGCGTAATTGCTTCCGCAACATACGACCTTGACGGTGACAGCGTAGAAGTTTCAGACGGTTCAGCTACCCTCACGCTTGAAAAAGCTGAAACCACAACAAAGAAAACAACTACAACTACGACTAAAAAAGCAACAACTACAACAAAAAAGGCAACTACAACGAAGAATACAACTACAACTACTGCTGCTACAACAAAGAAAAATGAAGTAAGCCCCACTCTTGCAGGTGCAACAGTTCCCACAACTGCTGAGGAGGAATCCACAACAGAAGAAACAACTACAGAAGAGTGGACAACTGAGTATGAGTCATATTCTTACACAGAGCCCGTAACTGAGGCTGATGAAACAGATGACGATAGTTCAGATAACACAAAGCGAATTATTGCAATCGTAGTCGTTGTTGTATGTGCAGGTACAGCAGCAGTTCTCTATTTCACAAAGAGAAAATAATCACGAAAACATGATAAATAAATTTATGCGGTAGAAGTTTTGAAGCTTCTACCGCATTTTTACATTTTGTCTTTGTAAATCATAATTTACCGCACATTTACTTATCTTTAATCACCGTACAATTTTTTATACCATAGTATTCAAAACATTTAATTGCTTTTTCGTCGATTCTTTCACCGCCTGCAACAATGGGAACGGCAGGGGGACAGCCCACTGTTGAAATTGCGAGAACTCTGCCAAGACTTTCTGAAACGGGAACAGCCTCTCTCTGCATAAACGCAGCCTGTTTTGGCGAATAAACCTTCTCCGGCAAAGAGGAAACAGGCGAGGGGATTTTGATTTTTTCTCTCTTTTCGATTTTCAGAAGAGCTTCCTTTAACCTGTCAGGGTGAATATCGGGTGTTAACATAAGCACAAGAAAATCGGGGTCGGAAAATTCACAGATTATGTCCGATTCTTTCAGAATTTCCCCAAGGGCATCTCCGCGATAGCCGTATTTTTTTGCATCGATTGTGATTTTCAGTATTTCGTCTTCAACAAGTGTATAGCCATGTTTTCTGAGCTCGTCTTTAAAAACTTCTGTTTCTTCTGCGAAAGAGCAAAGCTTTTCTCTGAAAGATTCGCTTAAAATTCTGTTCGCCATGTCCAGAGACTGTAAAATCAGATACGAGGGACTTGTTGAACCGAAAAGACTGAGTGCAGATTTTGCATCTTTCTCAAAAATATGGGCAACATTTTTGGATATATGAAGATAAGCACCGCCCGTCAGAACGGGAAGGGTTTTATGTGCTGAATCTGAACACATGTCTGCTCCGAGGTCCATCGGGTGAAGTGATTCTTTTAAAAATTTCAGATATGCTCCGTGAGCGTTGTCAACGAGGAGTAAAACTCCGTTTCTGTGACAAATGTCTGAAAGCGATTTTATGTCGCACATGTTGCCGAGATAATCGGGGCTTGTTACGTAAACGGCATCAGGCTTTTTCTCAGCATCTTTTAATTCTTTTTCAAGGTGTTCGGCACTGATTTTGCATGAAAGGTAGGAAGATTCTTTTTCGGGATAAAGCCATTTTATGTCAAAATCAAGAAGCACGGCGGAACTGAGAAAGCTTTTGTGTACATTTCTTCCTGCCCAGATTAAAGGCTTTTCTTTTGCGTGCAGACACACAAGGTACAGCATAGCTTTAATGCACTGTGAGGAGCCCTCAGCGGAATAAAAGGTTCTTGCGCCAAAAAGGGAAGATGCGTTCTCTTCGCTTTCTTTTATAATGCCGTCAGCTTCATACAAACTGTCTGCACCGTCGATTTCAGTTATGTCAAGGCTCTCAAAACCAAGGTGTTTTTTTCCTTTATGACCGGGCATATGAAGCCTTAAAGCGTCTTTGATTGAATATTCATTTACGAAATCACAAATCGGTGTATTCATTTTATTCACCTGCAAAAGCTCTTGCCACTGCAACTGCAATTGCACATTCCATTCTCTTCCTGAAAAGCTCGCAGCCGTATTTGTAAACGCCCTTTATCGAGCCCGTGGCATGGTAAGCATTTGCGGCGCAACCGCCTGAACAGTAAAGCTTTGCCCAGCAATCGTGACATTCTTCTCTTGCGTAAACGTTGCAGGAGAGGAAATCGTTTTGAATATCGGTGTTGTCTACACCGTTCCATATATCACCGAGCCTGAATTTTTCATCGCCTACAAACTGATGGCAGGGATAAAGGTCGCCCCATGGTGTAACAGCCATGTACTCAGTACCGGAGCCACAGCCTGAAATTCTCTTGTAAATGCAGGGACCGCCTGTTAAATCTATCATGTAATGGTAGAAGGTGAAAGGCTTTCCTTCCTTGTCCTTCTGAAGCATAAGCTCTGCCAATTTTTCGTACTGCTCTTTTACGATAGGCATATCCTCGTCAGTAAGCTCAGAGGGGTCACCCTTTGCGCAGACAACAGGCTCCATGCTCAGCTCTGTAAAGCCTAAATCAAGCATAACCTTGATATCGTTCAGAAAGTCAGGATTTGCGTGTGTAAACGTGCCTCTCATATAATAATTTTTTCCGCCTCTTGCTTCAACAAGCTTCCGGAATTTAGGCACAATCTTCTCCCAACTTCCGTTTCCGGCGTAATCGACACGGTAGCGGTCATGGATTTCTTTTCGTCCGTCAAGGCTTAAAACAACGTTACTCATTTCGCGGTTGGCAAAATCAATAACATCATCGTCAATAAGCATGCCGTTAGTTGTAAGCGTGAAGCGGAAATTTTTGCCGTGTTCTTTTTCAATGCTTCGTGCGTATTCAACCATTTGCTTTACAACATCGAAGTTCATAAGAGGCTCACCGCCGAAAAAGTCAACCTCAAGATTTTTTCTCGAACCTGAATTTTCAACAAGGAAATCAAGAGCTCTTTTACCTGTTTCGAAGCTCATCAAAGCTCTTTCGCCGTGGTATTTTCCCTGACTCGCAAAGCAGTATTCGCAGTTAAGGTTGCAGGTGTGAGCGATGTGGATGCAAAGTGCCTTGATAACACCTGACGTTTTAGCCTTCAGCTCTCCCGCCTTGTCAGCGAAAGTGTCGGGCGTGAAAAGCTTTCCGCTTTCTTTAAGATTTTCAACCTGACTGTAACATTCAGCAATATCCTTTTCGCTGATGTCTTCACGTTCGGCATATTTTTCGTTTAAAGATGTGAGAACAGTGTCCTTGCTGTTTCCTTCAAACATTTCAATGATATCGTAAGCTACTTCGTCAACAACATGGACAGAGCCTGAGCATATATCGAGAACAATATTGTAATTGCCCTGTTTGAACTGATGAATCATAGGTAATCTCCTTTATAAAAAATGCCGCCATACGGCGGCATTTTAAATTCTGCAATTATTTGCTTTCTTTTGTGCTTTCGCACTGCTGGTTAGCGATACCGCAGCTTGTTTTGCAAGCTGACTGGCAAGATGTCTGACATTCACCGCAGCCGCCGTTTTTAGCACTGTCACAAAGATTGCGAGTTTCAAGTGTTTTGATGTGTTCCATGATATGTACCTCCACAAAATTCTTTTCACAATTATATCACTTTTAAACTTTCAAGTCAATAGAGATTTCAATACTTCTCCCAATAAATCTCGCAGGAAAAGAATGTTAGAAAAAAATGTTACGAATTTAATAATTTTCAATATTTTTCCTTTACAAATACGCAATTTTATGGTAAAAATATATAGTAAAGTATTTTTACAAAGTAAGGAGATG
Source organism: uncultured Eubacteriales bacterium (assembly GCA_964507395.1). Lineage (GTDB taxonomy): Bacteria > Bacillota > Clostridia > Oscillospirales > Acutalibacteraceae > SIG575. The sequence goes on from CAZDQE010000038.1 coordinate 11,810, forward strand.
TAAAAGATGAAAAAGAAAATCAAATCATTTATTGCACTGCTTCTCGTGTTTACGATGTTGTTTTCAGTGAACGCTTCCGCTACATTCGGAACGTCTGAGAAACACAACGGCGCAATCAGGACAGCAACAGACATTGTAGGCGGAATTATCGACGGCGCGATCGCATTGTTGGGCGTTCTTACACCTACACCTGACCATCCTACAGTTGACGAATATTTCGCAGGTGAAAGCGAAAACTTCTATGAAGGTACAGATACCTTTATTGACACTCCCGCAGAGGGTGCCAAATGGTCTCTCGGCTTCGGCAACGAAAGTCTTGTTCCCGATAATCTCAGAGACGGCACAAAGAAATATTACACAGGCGGTTATTTCACACAGCAGGTAAGCAGTGTATACGAGGGCGACGACCAGAGAGCAAACGCTATCGCTCTTAACGACGGCTCAGGCAGAGGAACAACTGTTTTCGCATCAATTGACGGTATCGGCGTAGGCAATGCTGACATCCGTTCAATCAGAGCAGCAGTTGAAGAAAAGCTTGCAGCGAAGGGTATTGAAAGCGATATTAACGCAATCAACATCAACTCAACACACTGCCACACAGTTGTTGATACTCAGGGTATCGGCATTGACCTTATCCTTAAAATTTTCCGCAGCTTCCTTACATGGCTTCCTTTCATCGAACAGCAGAGATCAATCAACCTTGAATTCCTTGATGTTATGATTGACAAAACATCAGACGCAATCGTTGAAGCTTATGAAAACATGGAAACAGGTAAGCTTTATTACTTTGAATCAGCAGGTATGGGTAAAGACGAAAGCAAAGGCACATACCTTGATGACGAATATTCATATCTTCACAACAAGAGATATGACACAGAAGGCTATCAGCACACATGGGCTTGCTTCAAATTCGTTCCCGATGCAGCAGACTCAATGCCGACACTCTTCGCAAATATCGGTGCACATCCCACAACAATCGACAGAGAAACAACTCTTCTCTCTGCAGACTTCCCCAACTATATGGAAGAAAAAATAAACGATGCAGGCATGAACTTCATGTTCATTCAGGGCGCACAGTCACCCATTTCCGTAAATAAGGGTGGCGTTAAGACTGAGTCCGTTCTTGAAGAGGTTTCAGCAATTGTTGCAGCAGACCCCACAGCAGTTGATTATCAGACACCCATGATTCTTGGCTATGAGTACGCAAGACTTATCCTTGAAGCACAGGATAACGCAGTGGAGGTTGACCCCATCCTCAACGTTAAGATGACAGAGTATGCAATCAATCTTGACAGAGGTCTTCTCAGCTATGGTGCAATCGAAGGCTTTATCGCAACAACAACAGTACGTGATAAGTCAGCTTCAACAGGCTACTCAATCATCACAGAAACAGGTTACATCGAAATCGGTTCAGATATCGTTCTTCTTACAGTTCCCGGTGAGCTTGTTCCTCAGCTTGTTTACGGCAATGTAGTTTCAGCAGAGGATTCATATCTCGGCACAGAATGGACACTTCCCGCAACAGCTTCTCTTGTTCCCGAAGACAAAACAGTTCTCGTAATGGGTCTTTGCAACGATGCTATCGGTTACATCATTCCCGATAACGACTACGCTCACTTTATTGCTGATTCACTCTGGAGCATGGACGGTGCAGAAGATGTATTCGGACCTTACCACAGACATTACGAAGAAATGCTTACAACAGGCAGCACAGCAGCATCTTCAACAATCGGTGCGCTTAATGAGCTTGTAATGAGCGAAAACTAAGGAGATATTCTTGTGGAATATTATCTCGGCATTGACGGCGGCGGTACTAAAACTACCGCTGCCGTATCAGATGAAAAGGGCAATATTCTTCTGAAAAAAGTCGGTAAAACAATCAACTTTTACTCAGTGGGAATGGAAAACGCCCGTGAAAATCTTCTTTCAGTTATAGAAGATATTTACAAAGAAACAGGTGAAATCACATTTGAGAGTGTTTTTGTTGGTTGCTCCGCCCTTGACAGGGAAGCCGATGCAGAAACGCTCAAAAGTCTTTGTGGAGAAATTAAAGCAAAGAAGATAAAAATGGACAGTGACCTTTACGTTGCTCTGAAAAGCGTTGAAAACGCCCATTGCCCCTGCGTTGCAATCTGCGGTACAGGCTCAATGGCAATAGGCGAGGATAAGGACGGCAATGTTAGGTTCAAAGGCGGTTGGGGACATATTATCGGTGACGAAGGCTCAGGCTATGCAATTGCCGTAAATGCCCTTAAATGCTGCTGTATTTTCTGCGATTCAGGAGAAGAATCGCCACTTCTTGAAGGTGCAAAGGAATATTTCGGTGTTTCTGATTTCAGAGAGGCGATAGATAAAATTTATTCTCCCGATACAACAAAGGATGTCCTTGCAGGCTTTGCATCAAAGGTGCAGAAAATTGCAGAAGAGGGCGATGTGTTTGCTGAGTCCATTGTTGTCAATGAGGCTCATAATTTCGCAAGAACAGTATTTACTCTTCTCGGTGAAATTGAGCAGTGCAATGTTCTTGCACTTTACGGCGGAGTTTTCCAGTATAACGAGCTTTTCCGCGAAACCTTCAAAGAGGATATAAGTGAGATTTATCCCGAATTAGAAGTCAGACTTCTGACAATTCCGCCCGAAGAAGGGGCGCTTAAAATTGCGAGGGAATTAAAATGAAAACCTATCTTAATTATATAGAAAACGTAAAAAATATAATTGAAAAAATTGAAACAAAAGGTGCTGAAAGCCTTGAAAAAGCAGCAGCACTTTTCAGCGAAACATTAATAAACAACAAGAGAATCTACCTTTTCGGCACAGGCCATTCCCACATGCTTTCAGAAGAGCTTTTCTACAGAGCAGGCGGACTTGTTAATATTCAGCCTGTCCTTGTTGAGCCTTTGATGCTTCACGTTTCAGCATCAGACAGCACACTTGCAGAGCGTGTTGAAGGCTATGCAGAAAAGATTTTTGAAGAATATAAAATGAGCGAGGGCGATACAATCGTAATCATTTCCAACTCAGGCAGAAACGGTGTTATTGTTGACATGGCACTTCTCTGTAAAGAAAAGGGACTGAATGTTGTCTGCCTTACAAACCTTGAGCATACATATGCAGGTGCTTCCCGTCACAAGAGCGGTAAAAGACTTTGCGAAATTGCAGATGTAGTTCTTGATAACTTCGGCTGTATTGGCGATGCATGTGTTGAGGTTGAAGGTGTTGAGGGCAAAATCTGTCCCACATCAACTGTTGCAGGTGCGCTGATTCTCAACGCAATTGTAGCAGAAGCAGTAGATATGTGTGCAAAGAAAGGCTTCTCACCTGAGCATTTTGCAAGCTCAAACGTTGACGGCGGTGACGAAATCAACAATAAGCTTGTTGAAAAATATAAAAAGGAGATTAAACACCTTTGATTTATCCAATTCCTCAGAAAAATAATCTTGTCGGCGAAAAACTTTCCGTTCGGAAAGTGAATTTCACAGGTGACTTTGTATCCGTTGCAGAAAAGGTTTTTGCAATGTATGATTTGCCTGTAGATTCTGACGGTTTCCCCGCAGAGATTAAAATTTCAGACAGTAAAAAAACTACATATATTGATTCTCTTTCACGCCTCAGTGATGAAAAATATTTCATTGAAGTGAGCGGTGAAAAAATTGTCATCGAAGCCTCTTCAGAACGCGGTGTTTTCAGAGCGGTAAATACTCTTGCAAAGCTGATTGACAAGAATGAACTGAAAGAAGGCACACTTGAAGACTATCCGCTTTTTGCAAAAAGGGGATATATTGAAGGCTTTTACGGTGACACATGGGAGCAGAGCAAGCGTCTTTCCGTAATGTCGCTTATGGCGAAATACGGCATGAATACTTTCTATTATGCTCCCAAGGATGACGAGTATCACCGTGAAAAATGGAGAGAGGTTTATCCTGAAAAAGGATTGTCAGAGCTTAAAAACCTCTTTGATTTTGCCACGGAAAACGAGCTTGATTTCTGCTGGTCAATCGGCCCCGGACTTACTTACAAATACACATCAGATGAGGACTTTGATTTGCTGATAAACAAAATCAAAAATGTTTACTCAATCGGTGTGAGAAATTTCGGACTTCTTCTTGATGATATCCCTGCAGATTTTCAGTATGAGGATGACGGCAAGGCCTTTGACAGCACTGTAGATGCTCATATTTTCCTTGTGAACAAAACCTACGATGTGCTGAAAGAGTTTGATTCGTCAATCACTCTTACAGTCTGTCCCACACAGTATTTCGGTGACGAAAAAGGATATTATATTTCAAAATTCGGCTCAGGCATTCCTGCAGATGTGAGCCTTTTCTGGACAGGTGCTGAAATTTGTTCCCGTGTGCAGACCGTGAGAGAAGCAGATGAATTCTTCCGCTCAACAAGGCACAGACCGCTTTACTGGGACAATTTCCCCGTTAACGATGCGGAAATGTTTCAGGAGATGCACATAGGCGCTCTTATCGGCAGAGATAAGGACCTTTATAAGTCATGTGAGGGAATAATTTCAAATGTTATGGAATATGCGGAATGTTCAAAAATTCCGCTGATGACAATTGCAGATTATCTCTGGAATCCGCTCGCTTATAACCCGGATTCATCTCTTGACAATGCCCATGATGAAATGCTGGGCGAAAACAAGAAGTTGTTCTTCTATTTTGCAGAGCATCTCGGTGTTTCCTGTCTTAACAGACACGCATCAGCATTTATGAGTGAAATGTTTGAAAAGGTGAATTTCCAGAAAGCTATCGGAAATAAGGCAAAATCCCTTGAAATTTTCCGTGAGTATATTGATAAGTGCAGAGAGTGTCTTGCGCTTCTCAGTGACACATCAGTGCCACTTTTTGAGGAACTGAAAAAGTGGACGGGGAAATTTTCACTGTGCTGTGACGTGCTTGATGCACTTTACGATATGTGGGAAAATCCCGATGAAAACAAGAAAGCGAAATTATCAGACCTTCTTGAAAAATACAACTCTGATGCAGTTGTTCTAACAGGCTTCTGTCTTCGTGAAAATGCAGAAAAAACATTGAAAGATTTTAATAAATAATTGCATTTTAAAAACCGCTTTTCCAATCTCGGAAAAGCGGCTTTTCTTCTCTTGATATAACTCTTTTTCTATCTCTTACTCTATCTTTGCGTTACAAAATATTTACTGTAACACTTCCTGCAGTTTTTCGATGCCTGTAAAATGTATGGGAGTAATTCCGAGTGAGGGGAGTTGCTCTAAATTCTTCAGGTTATCGTCAATCATATAAACCTTGTCAAATTTTTTCTCAAAAGAGTTTACACAGTGAAGATAAATCTCAGGATTTGGTTTTGACATTTTTAAATTGCAGGAAATGAAAATTTTATCAAAAAGATATTCAAGCCTGTAATCTTCCATCAGCTTTTCCACAAATCCAAGGGGCGCGTTTGAAAGGAGAATGACAGTATATTCTTTTCTGAGTTTTTCAATCACAGGAATAATTTTTTCATCAAGAACAATTAAATCGTTCCATTCCTTTATGATTCTTTCTTTATCCATTCCGATTTCACGGCTCATGCCGTCAAAAATTTCGTCAAGAGTAATCTCACCTAAATCACCGGGAACAAAGAATTTGTCTTTCAGCTCGGCAGCCTTTTCGGGAGAAAAATATCTCTCGAAAAATATAGGCGCAATCTCACCGAAAATAACACCGAAACAGTCAAAAATAATAAGCTCGTTTTTCATATAACATCACCGCTATAATTATATCATCTTTTTCGCTGAAGTTCAATAATAAAAGGTGCTGAAAAATTATTGTTTAGTTGATTAAACAACATAGGCTTCCCCTTGAGGGGAAGCTGTCACCGTAAGGTGACTGATGAGGTGTAGAAAACGAAGTTTTCGTACATTTATTAAAGTTTGCTTAATTATGCACCTTTCCACCTCATCCACCGCAAGCGACTAATTATCAAGCATTTTAATAATCTCTCTGAATTCTTTTGTCGCCTTGAATTCCTCAGACAGGGGATATTTTTCTGTCAGAAGATGCTTCATCTGACTTGTTGCAACGTAGGTTGAGCCCAGAGTGTGCTTGTCAAAAATTTTGCCCTCAAACATCACAGAGTGCATTGTTGTAAGCCTGTCTAGACTGTCAAACTGTTTTGCAAGCTCACACATTTTTCTGAAATTTTTCAAAGCATTTTCCTTGTCGCCCAACTTGAAATATCCCACACCGATATGTCCGTGCAAATACATTATTATTCTCCACATTTTGCCGTAGTTGCCGTCATTGTAGGCAAAGTTCATGAAATCAATTTCTTTTTTGAAAGCCTCAATCTGCCACTTGTCAGAAAATTTTTCATTATAAAAAAAGTAGTGGGAGAAAAACGTGTTGCGAAGTAAAAAATTTTCTTCAATAGCACTCTGTATTTTGCAGTCGCGCTCAGGATGATTTTCAGGGAAGAACGTGCTGAACATCTCACGTCCGTCACGCATGTCAGGCATTTCACGGATGATTTTTTCACACATTTCAAATGTAACATTACTGTTTTCTGTGCACATCTGAGAATGGTAAAATTCAATAATAGCTCGTTTGGCCTTTATTCTGATTCTGTCATCTGTGCAGTTTTCCTGAATATTTGTATAAATTGTGTTCACTTCAGAAGTAACGGCGGCTAAATCTTCAGAATATCGCACAAGACAACCGAGGTATCTTATAAGTACACGGAAATCGGTAGGATATTTTTCTTTTAAATCGTTTATGATTTTCTGCATAAGTTCGGAGTCTGTCAGATGGTCATATTCATTTAATTTTTCTCTGATTTCCTTTTCATTTTCCGCCCTGTTTACGCCTAAAAGTTCATCAACGCTCACCTTGAAAAATGATGCGATTTCGGGAAGTATTGCAATATCAGGAAATGTGTCACCACGTTCCCATTTGCTTACCGCCTGAAAGGAAACGCCAAGGAATTCTGCAAGCTTTTCCTGTGTGAGATTTCTTTTTCTTCTCAGTTCCTTTAAATTTTCACCTAAATAAATATTCATGTTTTCACCTCAAAAGTAATCATTACTTACATTTTCAGTAGCGCTGCTGTGATTTAATAATAACTCACTTTGTGAAACAAATCAATAACTGATTATTTGAGAATTTTTCTAACATCAGTTGAATTGTAAAATCTATTGATTTACCTGTTCGGTTGTGATAAAATAATCTCACACCAACTTAAGGAGAGATAAACATGAGCGAAAAAATTATAAAAGTGGGCGTTGTAGGTCTTGGCAGAGGTACTGCAGTTGCAAGATGTCTTGCAGGGCTTAAAAATGCAAAGCTGGTTTCAGTATGCGACCACAATCCCGCTATTCTCAAATCAGGTTATGAGGAGCTTGCAGAGGCAGTGAATGACCCCGATCTCATTCAGTTCAGCGATTATGATGAATTCCTCAAATCAGATATAGATGCAGTTATCGTGGCTACAGAGGCAGTTTACCATGTGCCCATTGTTAAAAAGGCTTTTGAGGCAGGCAAACACGTTCTTTGTGAGATTCCTTCAGTAAATTCTCTTGAAGAAGCCAAAGAGCTCAAAGCAATCTGCCTTGCACATCCTGAGCTTACATATATGGCTGCGGAAAACTGCTGCTACTGGGCATTTATCGAAACATGGAAGAAGATGCACGAGGACGGACAGTTCGGTGAAATTGCCTATGCTGAAGCAGAATATCTCCATGCGCTTAACCCTGATGAAATGTCACCTACATATTATCCGGAGGGTCACTGGAGAACATATCAGCCTGCAATCAGATATCTGACACATGAACTTGGTCCTCTTCTTTATGTTATGAATGACCGTTGTGTCAGCGTAACTTGTATGGAAGCAGACATCAATTATGACCCTTATACACCTGAAAGAAAAGAAACAGGTGTTGCACTTTTCAAAACAGCTAAGGGTGCAGTGATCAGACTTCTCGTGTCTTTCGGCGCATATACGAGCTATGACCATAATTACCGTATCTGCGGAACAAGAGGTACAATTGAAACAGACCGCAGAGATATTGTCGACCGTTCACATTCACTTGCCAGCCTTTCAAGCATTCCGGGAACATTTTCAGCAAAGATTGATATTCCCGTAACAACCTGCTACGAGGGCGAAGATTCAAGCGGACACGGCGGCGCAGATGCAAAAATGGTAAAGGATTTCATTGATTGCCTTGCAGAAAACAGAAAGCCTGCACTTGATGTTGATTTTGCAATTCAGATGTCACTTCCCGGCATCCTTGCACACGAATCCGCAGAGCAGGGCGGAGCACCTATCGAAATCCCCGAAATCTAAGATAGTTAATATATAAAGCAAAAAACAACGGCTCCCTTGTGCAAAGGGAGTTGTCTGCTTCAGCAGACTGAGGGATTGTAAAAACCAGAACAAACAAAAGGGACTGCTTTCGCAGTCCCTTTAAACTTTCACTGTAATCTGAATTATGCTTCTTCAACATTACCGCTGCGTACAGCCTCGAAATCCTCTTGAATTTCTTTGCCGGGAGCAGGGGTGAGAAGTGAAACTACAACGATGCAGAGGCTTGAGAAGATGAATGCGGGAAGCAGTTCATAAATAGCAAATGCACCGCCGAGGTTGCTGATTACAAGCTTCCACAGGAATACCATTCCTGCACCGCCGACCATACCTGCGATAGCACCGGCTTTGGTTGTGCGTTTCCAGAAGAGTGAGAAGAGCATAAGCGGTCCGAAAGTAGCACCGAAGCCTGCCCATGCGAAGGAAACAATCTGGAAGATTACGCTGTTTTCGTCAAGAGCAATAAGAACACCTACAAGAGTAAGAGCGAGGAGCGTAATTCTTGTAACTATCATAACTTGTTTGTCAGTTGCATTTTTCTTGCAGATGCCCTGGAAGATGTTCTTTGCAAAAGCAGAAGCTGCAATGAGCAGGTAAGAGTCGGAAGAACTGATTGTAGCAGCGAGAATACCTGCCATAACAAAGCCTGCAAGGATGGGAGGCAATGAGCTTGTAGCAAGTGTGATGAAGATGTTTTCAGCGCTTGCCTTAGTAAGGTGTGCGGCAGGGAAGAGCTGTCTGCCTACGATACCGATGAAAACGGCAACTGCAAGTGAGATTACAACCCATACCATAGCGATTCTGCGTGAACGCTTTAATTCTTCCTCTTTGCGGATAGCCATGAATCTCAGAAGAACCTGAGGCATACCGAAATAACCGAGACCCCAAGCAAGCATTGAGCATACGGTAAGGAATCCGTATTCTGAAGCTTCACCGAAGAGAGGCTTGCCTGCTTCAACAATCTGCTGACCTCCGTCGTCAAGAACGGGAGAAGCAAGACCAAAGAATTCAAGGAAACCGGGAATCTGCTGAGCATTTTCAATAACGGCACTGAGACCGCCTGCTTTAACTGTGCTGATAATAACAATTACAGCCAGCGCAACGATCATAACGATGGACTGCATGAAGTCCGAAGCACTCTCAGCAAGGAATCCGCCGAGAATAGTGTAGAGCAGAACGAATGCAGCACCGACAATCAACATTGACTGATATGATGCACCGAAAAGCGTTGAGAAAAGCTTACCGCATGTAACAAAACAGCTTGATGCATAAACCGTAAAGAAAATAAGAATGAACAAAGCTGATATTGTCATAATAATCTTTTTGTTCTCGCGGAAACGGTTAGAGAAAAATTCAGGCAAAGTGATAGAGTTGTTTGCTCTGATACTGTAACGGCGAAGACGCTTTGAAACGATAAGCCAGTTGATGTATGTACCTACTGCAAGACCGAATGCTGTCCAGAAAGCATCAGCCAGGCCGTACCAATAAGCAACACCGGGAAGTCCCATGAGAAGCCAGCCGCTCATGTCCGAAGCTTCAGCACTCATTGCTGTTACCCATGGGCCTAAAGAACGACCGCCTAAGAAATATTCTTCGGAGTTTTTGTTGGCACGTTTTGCATAAATTATGCCGATTGCAATAACAACTGCCATGTAGATGGCCATTGCAATTAAAATTTGTATTGTATTTCCACTCATTTTTTCTACCTCCTTGAAAATACTACGGATAACATTATACCACACCGTATGCGGTAAAATCAATAAATTTTGAATATTTATTAAGTTTTTATTAAATTTTATGCTTTATAATGCAAGACTCGGTTGCGATATGAAAACATAAATTGTGATATTAAAATTATTATTTAGGTTTGTTTATATCCGTAGGGTCGACAGCGGTTTACATGTAATTTGCTGATGCCTGCAAGGAGCATCCCTGCGATGTGAAAATTTATAGGGGACTTCTAAAAACCTATTGTATAAAATATGTTTAGAAATTTTTTCGT
>CAZDQE010000039.1:0-1104 GCA_964507395.1 uncultured Eubacteriales bacterium
ACGGAAAAAGAGCAAACATAATTTCGTGCAAGGGGTTTTTAGAGGTCCCCTAAAGATTAAACGAAATCCCACCGTGTTTTATTACACGATGGGATTTCTTATTTTTACATTTCAACTCTCACTGTCATAATACTTTTTGCAGGGATGTGGGTTTCTGCTTTGAATTTGCCGTCATAAATTTTTTCGCAGTTGCGGTTTTCGTCTGTCAGATAAATTTCCGCATCGCCAAGAAGTCCGCAGAGGTTAATTGTTTCTGAATTTTCCTCAGGATTTACGATTACGATAACCGTTGTGTCGTCATCTGTAAATGCAACTGTTTTCAACTTTGTCTTTTCTCCGAGGTTATCGAAAATTCTCACTCTCGTCATACCCTGTTCGATGAAAGAGGTAAAATGCTTGAAAGCATAATATCTGTTATATGTAACGAGTTCTCCGTCTATTCTGTCAAGGAGACCGTCACCGTTTACCGCAGTCCAGCTCTGCCATGAAACTGCGTTCATTTTTGTCAGGTCGTCTACAATAATCCCGGCCATGTGAAGTCCGCTGTCGATTGTAGTGCTGTCGATTGTGAGAGGAAGCTCACACCATTCGCTCATTTCGTATTTTTTGTCGGGATAATCTTCCTTGAATTTATTTCCCACCTGCTCTTTTTCTTCCGACTTTGTATCCATCCAATATGAGTGACCTGCAAAGGAGTCACAGAAATCATTCAAAATTTCACTTGCAAAGAATTTTTCCACATACTGGTAATGTGCCCATGTCATTTCTCCGCTTTCGGGACCGCTGAGCTTGTAGGGAGAATTTCTTTTCTGCATCTCGGTTGCGAAAAGCTCAAGAAGTTCAATTGCTTCGTCAACCTCGTAGTGACAGCCTTCCTGTCCTACCCAGTCACCGCCCCATGACCACTGAGGCTCGTTGATGGGAGAAATTGCGTAAACGGGATAGCCCTGTTCAACAAACCAATCGGCGATTGTAAGAACATAGTCTACGAATGCCTGATAATTTTCCTTGGGAAGATTTGAGGAATACGCCTCAAGACCACCTGATGCGTGACCGCTTTTCGTCATTGAAAAATGAGGACTGTTGCAGAAAAGTATAACTTTT
>CAZDQE010000039.1:1204-21736 GCA_964507395.1 uncultured Eubacteriales bacterium
GAAAAATGAGGACTGTTGCAGAAAAGTATAACTTTTTCTGTACCGTATTCTACAGCAAGGTCAAGTATTCTTCTTGCATTTTTGTCACGTGTGAAATCATATTCATATTCACCTGTTTCTTCGTTCAGAACGTAAAAGCTTTCTGTTCTGCGGGCAGTGTCCCCGATTCTTGTGTCAGGGTTATCTGCTTCACCGCCGCCGATATTGTAGCGGAAAATTTTAAGTCCCAAGCCCTCTTCTTCATCGTATAATTTCTTCGCTATTTCGTCAGCCGTTTCTTCGTCGTCAATTGTCTGAGCCCACCAGCAGGAGCTTGTACCGAATTCTTCAAAGACCTGATATTTTTCTGTTCTGTCAATCAAAATCTGATGCCTCCCCGTAAGTCCGATACACCACATAAAACAAAATTGAATTATCGCCATAAAAAATGAAATGATTTTCAGCATTTTCTTTTACCTCACGGATTTTTTATTAAGTGAATTTATTGTACACCATGAGAGAAAAATTTACAAGCAAATATTGACAAAATCTTCTGATGTTGGTAAAGTAAATGTCGAGGTGACGTGTCAGTATGATGAGCAGTGATTTTGAAACACTTACCCAATATAGCGGGGAATATTCCGATCCGCCTTTGAAAATCAGGGAAGCAGGAAGAGGAATAGTAGCGGAAAACGGAAAAATTCTGCTGACCCATGAACTTAACACAGGCGTTTTCATGTCTCCCGGCGGCGGTCTTGAAGAAGGAGAAACGCTGAGCGAATGTTGTGCAAGAGAGCTTCGCGAAGAAGCAGGTGTTGAAGTGAAGCCTGTAAAACAATTTCTCAGAGTTAAAGAATATTGTCCCGAGGCGTTATATATCAGCAACTATTTTATCTGCGAAAAAGTCGGTGAATGTAAGCAGTCTCTGACAGAAGCCGAGGTTGAACACGGTGCCGTTCCCGAATGGGTTGAGATCGAAAAAGCACTTTCGATTTTTTCCGAGTATCCCGCAAAAAGACGGGACATTGCCAGTTTGTATCTTCGTGAATATACAATGCTGAATAAATATCTTGAACTAAAAAAAGCTTCACGCGATTGACACGTGAAGCTTTTTGATTACAGGATATAATCAGTTATACAATCGTACCAGTGAACATAGGTTTCGCCGTTAACAATTAACTGCTCGTTATCGGGAAGCATTTCTGTCCACTTTTTACCGAAGCGTGCATGCGCCCAATCGTTGCGGTTAAAACGGCGAAAAAGAACAGTTTTTCCGTTTTTGTCAATGTATTCTTCGGAAACAACAGGGTCATTGAAGCAATTCAAATCCATTACGCATACAGTGTCGTAAGTTTTACCGCCGATTGTCACCTCATATCTTCCGACGATATCAACAACCTCCGGTTTGACAGTTCCGTTTACAATGTTCCCCTTCCTGTCAATTAGATTTTTCCGTGACAAATGAATGGGATTTCCGCAGTTATCATCACCGTATCCCCAGTTTTCCGTAAATTCATCGTCATCAATAAAAGTATGCACCATTCTGACTCCGTTTTCAAAGTGGCTTTCTGCGAGAAAACGGCTGTGAGTATCGGTCAACTGAGCAATAAATCGACGCTCATTTTCCTTGATGATCTTTGTTCTGTAATAGTCTTCCGTATCGTATTCATGTGCAACGATTTCCACACCGCGTATACCGTAAATTTCTGCTTCGCCGACAACCTCTGTATCAATGTGACCTTGCATTTTTCTCGACGGGATATAGTAAATTCCCATTGAACATTTTTCTCCGAGCCTTGGAATAATCGCCCAGCCTACAAGAGCTTCCCACTTAATATCAAAGGGGGCTTTGTCTGATTTTCTGATTGAGTATTCGGGTAATTTCTCAGGTAATTTTTTCATTTTTTCATCTCCTTTATATTCAGGCTGATAAGGATAAATTTCTTTGAATTTTTCTTTTGCGTAGTAGAGCCTGCTTTTAACTGTGCCGACAGGAATTTTCAGAGTTTTTGCAATTTCTTTTTGTGACAAGCCAAACCAAAAATAAAGATATAAAATTCGTCTGTCTGTTTCAGAAAGAAGATTTATCGTTTCAATAACCTCGTTTTCGGAATTTGTGTCACGTGAAATCAAAGCGCTTTCAGATAAGGATTCCATGGAAATACTTGTGATTTTAGATTTTTCTCTGTAATAATCATTGCACTTATTACCCGCAATTCTGATAAGCCAGCCTTTGAAAAGCTTTTTGTCACGCAGAGTTTCAAATTTAAGTGATGCAGTCAGACATGTTTCCTGAATAACATCCTGTGCATCCTGTTTGTCTGAAATTTTGTAATTTACAAACCTTTCAAGATATTTTAAGTTCTCAAGCAGAAGTTTTTCAAATTCGTTCATCTTATCACCTCCTTCGCATATAAAGACGAAAAAACACTTCAAAAGGTTCAAAAGAGCAAAAAGCCGTGTGCAACGCCGAGCTCCCATAAGGAAGTTTTTCTTTAAAATGTGGACTTACGGCACAATAATGCGTTAAAAACCACCGATACGCGTTATCGGTGGTTTTTGCCTTTTCTTGCACTCGCAATTTCGCATTTTAAAGTGCTTCGCAGTTTCGTAGAAAAGCAAAATTTCTTGGATTGAAGCCAAAAATGCAGCAAGGCTGCCGCCTTGCGAGGCTTTTGGTAATAATACAAGGAATTTTATTCGAGAAACAAAAACTGCCTTGTGGGAACTCGGCGAAGACACGGCTCTTAATTTATTTCTTCTTATCCTTTTTGAAAATTGTAACACACATCGCAGCTACAGATGTCAGCACGCATACGGCGCCTATGCCCACAATTTCTCTGTTGCTCTTTTTCAGTTCTTCCGAATAAGGTACATATTCTTCGGTAATTATTGCTGTTTCAAGCTCAGTAGTTGTTTCCTTTTCGGTCGTCTTCTTTTCTGTTTTGTTTTTTGTGGTTTTCTTCTTTTCCTCAGCTTCTTTTTCGGATTGCTTTTCAGATTCGGCTATTGATTCTGATTCCTTTTCTTTTAACTCCTCGCTTTTAACATCTATTTCAAAAATCTGCGACAAGTTACCCTCATAATCCTTCATTTGAAGATATATCGTAATTATATCATCAAATCCCGTTTCTTTAAGAACAACTTCTGCCTCGTATGAAACACCGCCGAAGCTGTCGTTCAGAGAGCCGTGCTTCAGATAAAATTCATCACTGTTATACTCCGAATCTCCGTCGGAAAATACGGAGAGTTTCGACGAATCATTGAAAGAAAGATACAGTTCGGTGTAATTGTTTTCAGGTGCCTTTGATAAATCACCGTTTGAATTTTCCGCAACAACGGAAACATAAATTCTTCTGTCAAGCTGAATATATTTGTATCTGACACATATTGAGTGATAACACGTACCCGAAACATCATATCCCTGAAACAGAATTATCCTGTCGCAGTCTTCCCACTCGTAAAGATTTACCTTTCCGTCACTTTCGATAAAAGCGGAAACCTGTATATCTGTCAGTGCGGAAACAGAGAAGAACATAAAAAAAGCCAGAAAAAATCCCGTCAGCCTTTTCATTAATCATCCACAACCTTATAATTTTCTGCAACCCAACTCTTAGAACAAGTTATATTATTGCCTGATGACCCTAAGGTCATCAGGCAGTTTTCACCATTTGTTTTCTACATATTCACAAAACGCGTACATATCCTTAATTTCAAGCTTTGTACCGTCATCAAGAGTTACATCGCCGCTCCATAAACCGTGAACCTGATGTGAATGCATGCGCGCAAGATTTGCTACATTCAAATCAGAATGATGGTCATAGAAGGGTTCCATCGTCATATTAAATCTTCCATCCTCTGAAACAAACTTCCATGGTTGCATGTACTTATCAGGTTTTGGGAAAGTTTCAACATCAACTGCACCGAATTTGTGAGCCTTGCCATCATAAAACAGGCAGGTTTCCGTTGCATTTGATTCATCGCCTATGCCCCATGTGATTTCAAAACCGAAAAGATGTTTTTCACCGTTTTCATCTGTCAGATATGCAGAGCCGTTACCCCAATACCATACCATCCGGTAAGGCGTGTTAACTCTGCCCCAGTCAAGAGCGCAGAAGGTATCAGCCTTGCTGAATTCGTAAATTTCATCACCATACACAAATGTGCCCTCACAAGGCATGCAGTTCTGCTTTGTTGTCATGAAATATTTTGTGGGATATCCCTTGAAAGGAAGAACTGTTGTGATATTCTCAAGACCCGGCATAATATCCATCTGAAATTTGCACACAACATCCTTGCCCTTACAATTCATTTTGAAATAAAGAGTTCTTGATGTTTCCTGTGTGTCGAACTCAAACTCGGCAGCACCGATTTTTGCCTTGAAATTATTGGGCACATCGCCCTTGGGATTGGGAACATATTTGTTTCCGCCAAGGAAAAATGATATTGCATCCACAATCTGTTTTTTATTTCTCAGGTCAATAAGCTTTGCAGAAACGTAACCGCCGATTGAAATGTTTGCAAAGCTTATCTGCACCATAAATTTTCCGTTGGAAAGCTGATAGAAATCCCACTCTTTTTTTCTGTTAGCGGGTGTTGATTTTGTCCTGTCGTATTCAAAAACATTTTTTCTTGCCCAGCCTTTTGCAATAAGAGTACCGTCAGAGCCGAGGAGCGGAGTTTTCTCTGTATATTCCCTCTGCTTTGATTTTTCATCCCATTCCCTGAAGCTTTGGTATGTTCTTTTTTCATCTGCCATATTAACACCCCTTTTAAAAATTATAATTCACCGTCTTTTATCAATCGCTGAATCAAGCCAGCAAAGACTTTAAATGAATCAACAATCCTATCAAAAATCGTGTATCTGTCAAGCTCGCCCTCTACACCGTCACCGCCGTAGCAACCGATATTGTTTGATGTAATCTTTTCGCCAAAGAAATCGTACTCCAACTGCTCCATGTTTTCAACCTCTGAAGCATCTACACCGGCACCTATAAGCTTTGAGCCTTTGATAAGCTTGAAGCTGTTGACATCTGACATATCATCACCTGCAAAATCAGGTCTTGTATTCATTGAAAGCAAATCAAAGGGAGGATTTGCGCCCATGTAATAACAGTTGTTCATGTAGTCTGTTTTTGCATTGAGGTTTTTATCGTTATAATACGTGTCGTATCCCGGCATGAATGTGAAAATGTTATTTGCAACGAAACCGCTCATAACATTTACAAGATGAAGTTCGTGACCGTTGACAATTGTATTGTTATAGAAACGGTAATCCACTTCGCCTGAACCGCTTGCCATGCTATTTCTGCCGACATTATCATTCACTGAAAGACAGTAGCGTACCGTGTTACCTGCCTGAGGTCTGCCGCCCGTAGCATTGTTGCATACAAATCTCGTATTGTCGTGAGAATAGATGTACTGATATGTGCAGTAGTTTGAATCAGAGTCAAAGTCAACTGTCATACCGTCGCCGTAGTTTTTCTGACCTGCAATTTCCGAATGTTCAATAACACAGTTCTGACATCCCCAGAACCACATTGAAGCTGTAAAATATTCAATATCACCGTTAGGCAAAGGTTCTGAACCACCGAGACATGTATTGAGCGAAGTACAGTTTGTTACGACTGCACCCTGACATACACCGAGAACAACCGCCTCAGCATACATATTGTTAAAGTAACAATCTTCAATAAGAACATTTTTATTATAAGTACGCTCCATATTAGCCGGATCCTCTGCGGGATTTCCGTAAACTATGCCCCAGATAATAAAGCCGCTTGCGCAGTTTTCAACGCTGCAGCCTCTGATAGTAAGGTCGTTTACTGTCTGTGCATATCCCGAACCCCAAAGGCCGTTTACTATAATTGCAGCACGTGCATCTGCCGCACCGCTTCCGAAGGGGTCGCGTGTGTGACTGTCATAGTTCTGCATGTCATAGAAATCAACGTTTTCAATTGTCATTCCGTTTGACTGCTTGTTCAGACCTCTTATCCAGATACCGCCGCCGTTGGGAGCAGTAATGGCAACATCAGAAACTGTAACATAATCACAGTCTACGAAATCGAAAACTTCATTATGACTTGCTGTTCTGAGGATAGGCTTATCCTCGTTTTCATCACCATAGGAAGAAATAACGATGGGATTTTCCTTTGTGCCTGAAATTGTCAGAGTTACTTCAATGTCATAAACTCCGCCACGTTTGAAGAGCACCTTTGTACCGGGAACAAAGACCCAATCACCATGATTGATTGTTTTCCATGCACTGTCTTCACTGTGACCTGTGTTTGCATCATCGCCGTTTACGCTGTCAATGTAATAGACAGGTGCGGAGCTTTCTGCCGAAACAGAAATCGACACACAGGAAAAGATGACTAAAGCACACAGAAATAATGAAATAATTTTTTTCATAAAAGCACCTCGTTTCTATAGAGGTATTGTAACAGATTTTTCCTGTTGTTTGCAATAGTTTTTGCACATTTACATTGAAAAATATTAATTTTTTGTTTGTTTTATACAGTTCAAGTATACAATTAAAACAAATCGGGAGAAGTGAAATTATCCACTCTCCCGATTTTCGTTATTCAATTATAATTTTGCCCATGTTTTCGGTCCTGCAATCCCGTCTGCAGTAAGACCTTTTGCGTTCTGAAAATTCTTTAAGGCATACTCGGTATTTGCACCGAAAACACCGTCTGCCGAAAGCTCATTGCCTTTTGAATCTTTGTAACCGAGAGCTTTTAATTTCGTCTGCAGTGTTTTGACTGCATCACCCTTCGAACCGAGCTTTACGGTTGTGAAGAACGAACTGACGGAATAAGTTGAGCCATTTGCATAATACCTAAAAAATGACTTTGAGCTTCTTGTATCAAGGTGAATGAACATCTGATATTTATTATCAAGACCGATGCCTGTGAAGCCGATTTTTTCTGCATACTGAGCAGCTTCAAGCAGTCTTGAATTATCGGAAATCGTAATATCTGCCGCAAGTCCGTAGAGATGCTGTGAGCCAGAAACACCGCCGACTTTCTTGTTGTATGCCGCTGTTCTGTAGGCTGATGAAATGCTGATTGTACCGAACTTGTCCCTCATCTTCTGAAGAAGAGTCACCAGCGTTTCATCAATCAGAATTTTGTCTGCGCCGTCACGGCTTCTGAACTCTTTGACCTTGAAGTTTTCAGAAAGCTTTTTGTTGCCGTCTGTTTTCAGTGAATAAGTTTTCACTGCCATACCGTCTCACCCTCTTCGTTGTTTACCTTCCACGCTTTTTTTGCTTTTTCAAGTACATTCTCAATAATTTTTTCAAGCTGTTTTTCACTGAGAAAAGTTTTTAAAACAACAGGCATTTTTGAATAAATTTTTTTGACAACATACATCAGCTTTATCTCTCCTGTTTTTCCTCCGTAAATTTTTTCCGCCTCTGTAACAAGAGAAAAAAGATCCGCTTTGAGGTAATCAATATTGTTTGTGAAAGAAGAATAAACAACAAGGAAAAACACGGAAAACACAAGTAATACATCGCTCCAGTTGGAAATTATAAATTCAATTATCTGCATAAAAACTCCTTATATATAATCATTTTCTTTTAATTCGTCGATTCTTTTATGTGCCTGCTTGCAGCTTTCCTCAATGCGGGTAACACGCTCAAATATATTGTCAATTTTAAGGTTAACCGCTTTGTTTTCTCTTTTCAGATCATCTATACCCGCTTTAATATATCCTACATCCGATTGCAGTACACCTCTGCCTTCGCTTGCATTTTCTATGTCATTCTTTTCATTTCTCCTGTGTGTAAGAAGCGAAAAAACAAAAGACATAGCAAGACCTGCAAGAGTACAAAGAATCCCAATCTGCCACTCTGTCATTCCAATGCTCCCGTTAAAAGAAAATAGAAGAACGCGGCATACAGCGAAAAAAGATTAACCAGATTAAATATCATAAACTGCCCCCGTAATTTCTCTGAATTCTTCAACCGTAATCCAGCCCTTGAGCACTGCGTTTGCAACTCTGTCTTCATTCCAGAGTCCGCTTTCAAAATATTCTTTTACCTTCGTAAATTTTTTACTCATCTTCATCCTCCTCAAGTTCAACATCACACATCATTGCCACATAGTCCATATCTGACAAAAGCTTTTCCAGCCTTCCTGAAAGAAATGCGTTTTTCTTCCTTTCATCTATCAACTGTTGTAAAACAGTTTTTACTTTTATCATGAAATCCCTCCTTAACAAATACAGCATGCAGGCGCGATGCCGTAAGCCAATACTTTAGTAACTCTCAATGAGTTTACAGAGCCGTCCGTAAGAACTCTCATCAAGCCGCCATCTCCTGACGCGGAATTTCTGAGCCACCAATGACGCGGATTTGAGTACAATGTTTTTATACGTGCGGTATTCTTTGAAATTCCCGCCTCTGTCGAAGAAGAATTCTCTTTGTAATACTCATAGGCTTCTTCCCCCGTTGTTGCGTAAACCTCATCTGTTGACAAGAGGAAGAACTTTTCCTCTGTTGTAATCTCACTTCCGTCAGGAAGAACGGTTTTCTTTTTGACAGGGTTTACTGCTGCAAGAAAATCCTCATCCATGCCTGTGCAGAAGCCCGGAACAGACATATAAGCAAGCGGTGCCAGAGAACGGCTGTTACTGAAGGTCCACCAATTCTCTTCCGCAGAATTAAGCCATTTTCTTACGTCCGATTGGCTGTAGTCAACAGTACCCATTTCGGAATGAAGGACATAGTTTCCGGGAGAAAGACATTTACCTGTCAGACCGTCGGCGCTGTCTGAAACAGAATCTATCTCAAAAGACGAATATGCTTCTGTGCTTCTTGAGGCATAGAGATAAACCATATTATCACTGATTCTTAGCAGACCGCCTGAAGGCAGACTCTCTGTAAGCGTAAAGGAATAAAAGCTTGAATCTGAAGCATAGTTTGACAATTCAATATAATATTCTCCTGCCGACAAGCCTGTCACCGTAAAATAAGAACCTTCAGGGAAGGAAAAGGGCATGTTGACAAAGCAATCTCTGGTCTGAAGAGTAAGTGAGTGTTTTTTATCTTCATCTGCAGGTGTATCCTGATCAATGCCGATTACATCCCATACAATTTCTGTTCCGTCCTTCACGGAAACTAACTGGTCTCCCACACTTATATAATCTGCCGCTCTTCCCGAACGTACAAGATGCAGAAGAGTTTCCCATGAATCAATTGCCGTTATATCAAAATGCTTTGCGTTAAGCTCATCAATAGCTTCCTTTACATTTTCTGCTTTAAGTCCGCTTGTACTGTTGTCATAAAAAATCTTTCTTCCCTCAATACTTTCAGGCTTGTTTTTCACACAATCCCAATGAGTGTAAGGAAAAACTGTTTCTTCATCAAAAGTCAGATATGATGCCTTACCGAGAATACCGAAATGTATTTCCGCCTTTTCATAGTTTTCTATCTCGGCATCTGTGAAGGCAACAGTCACATTCTGCCACTGCTCCTCTGTGCCGCTGTAATAAATATGGGATAGGTTGTCCGCATTACCAAAAGGACCTGTGATTTTTTCAACAGAGCGTCCTAAATAAACCTTTTCGAGAGAGGGAAAGTTCAGCACGTCATAAGCAGTTTCTCTCACATTATTTCCAAAAACAACCTCCGTAAGATTTTCTGCCATGCCGAGAAAACAAGTAACCTCAGTAACAGGAAGACCTTCGTATGTATCAGGAATCACAAGCTTATTCACCGTTAAATCCGATAAACCCGTTACGGTGTAAGCATCACCTGCTGAATTCAATTTGTATATAAGCATTATTACACCTCCATAAAAACAGGCTCTTTATCCGCAAAACCAAGAACTGAAAAAATTATTTTTTTATCTTTTATTTCCGCCGTTTCTCCGTTGACCTGAGCACCGTCTACTACATTTTCCTCCGCATTCTGCGGCGCATGGGAAGAAATTGAATGGCCGTAAGCACTGTCATATAATTCTTTCATTTCCTCATTAAACAAACAGTCATCGGGTAAGTCCGTAAGATCACTGTACGACCCTGAAAAAGCTACAGACGAAAGAGAAGATATATCAGCCTTCATAGAAATATCCTGATGAGCTGTAAGAGCACTGTCAAGCTTCTGTTTATCTTCATCGGTAAAGTCGTTAGAAGAAAGACTTTTTCCCTCTTCAGACATAACGGCACCTATATTGTTTCTTGCAGTCGCTTTTTCATTTTCTGTCAGAGTCTGCTCAACAAAAGAAACCGCCATATCATTTTCAAACTCGCTGAGCTTTTCAGGCAACTCATCTTTTTTCACAAAGGATGAAGCGTCAGTGACAAATTTCTGTCCGTTCACCCACTCCTCAGTTGCGTATCCGTCAAGGCTCAGATGCTCTGTAAGATAGTTCTGACTTTCAACCCATTTTTCTGTTGCATACCCGTTAAGACTCTGATGCTCTGTAAGATATGTTCTGTCAAGCTTTGCAGGAGTCACTGCCTTTTCTGCAATTTTCGATGTTGAAACAGAAAGAGGGCGTAGCTTTGCTTCACTTACACAGTAATTTGCAAGCTTGGTATTTAAAACACATGCATCTGCAAGAAGTGAGGAGGTTATATTTTTTTCGCTGATTTTGTCTGTCGTAACTGCACCGTCGGCAATTTTGCTTTCAGTCACACTGCCGTCAGCCAGTTTTCCTGAGGTAACTGCAGTTTCGGCAATTGCATCAGTTGTAACAGCCTTTGGTTTAATTTTTGATGATGTAACACTGTAATCCTGTAAATGAACATTGCTGACTGATCCAATTGCAATTTTTCTTGTACTCACTGAAAAATCTTCAAGATTTGCTCCGTCCAGCACCTGAGTTTTCAGGCTTTCCGTTACAGCGTTATTAACATTCTCCACAAACTTCACATCAGGTCTTACAGTTTCAAGCATCATTCCCTCTCCTGTCAGAGAAGGTGCAAATTCAAGAGTGAAGATTCCCGATTTGATAATTGCGGTAACATTGCCTGCATCGTCTGTTTCATAAGCATCAATCTGAACCATAACCTTGGGCGATACGGCGATATAATCGTAAATCGGACAGTAAAGATATCCGCCGTAATAAAACATACTGCTGTCATCTTCTGAATCTCTGTAAATATTTTCAGTAATGATTTTTCTTGACAGAGAATACGGTTCAAAGCTTAACGTGTAATACGTGATTGCAGGCATAATAAAGCTTGCGTCAAGCTTTATTTTCAAGCGGTTTGCGCAATATTCTTCAATTCTGCCCATATCAGACGGCACTTCGAACTCGCCGGAAGATTTCATAGTTATTACTATATCGTTCATTAAAAATCCTTTCCGCCTCAGGAATAGTAATTAAGAAGTGTACGAGCATTATCCATCATCTCATACCTTTGCTTGTAAAAAACACGCAGCAGCCTCTGAACGGTGAAGATCTCATCGCTGTTTGTTTCTTCAAAAGCCTTCTTCAGTCTTTTGCGGTATCTTTCAATTTTTTCGTCAAGCAATTCTATCTCATCAAGATATTCCTCGCCCAGTTCTCTGAGTGTTTTTGTCAAGTCAAATCCCCCTTTAAAATATAATCGGTAGAAACGCCAAAAAAGCCTGAAAGCAACACTATCTCGCCCGCAACAGGTTCAAGCTTTCCGCAAGAAATTTTTCCGAAACGGTTTCTGTCCAGTACAAGAGATTCGCACAGCTTTTCATTCCCGATATTTTCTTTTTCCATCAATCTGGAAAGTCGCAATGCAAAAGAGTTCGGATAAACTCTTTTTGAAGCTAAAAATGCACTGTCTCTCATTTTCTGGAGAGGCATCATTATGTCGCGTGTACAGACGTGCTGATAAAGCATCACATATTTCAAGGCTTTACCGATAATTTTCAGAGCCATGTCATAATGCTTGTAAACCGCTGACAGGGAAAGTCCTGTTTCCTCAGCAATATCCGAGAATTTTTCGCCGTAAAAAAATACCCTTGCGAAAATATCACGTTTAAACGAATCAAGCTCGTTATCCATAATGCACTGCATAAGCTTGTGCATATCGCGGTTTCTTTTTCTCTCCATGTATTCCCGCGGAGATTCGATATTTTCATCATAAAGGGTATCAAACTGTCTGTGAGCTGAAAGCAGCTCCTCTGTAGAAAAACGTGTTAATTTTTCAGGTTTTTTTGTCAAATTATTTTTCTCCTTTCTCATCTTTGTAACCGAACAAATGTTCGTTTACGCTTTTTAGTGTAGAGCAGTTTTTCACTTTTTTCAATTCGGAAAGGGAGAAAAGGGACATTATCTGGACTTCGCAAAACGCTCATATTGACAAGATTTTTCATCACGGGAGTTGACAACCTTGAGAAAAAAGGCTATTTTAAAAATAAATCACTATTTTCACAAGGGGTGAAAAAATGAAAAAGCAAAGGTTTGCAGAAGCTCTTTGGCAGGAGCATGAGCCATATATCAGAAAATTCTGTGAATATAAGCTGCAAAGTCTGCCCGATTACGTGGACGACTGTGTTCAGGACGTTTTCCTTGCTTTATTAAAAGCACTTGATGAGGGAAAAGAAATCGCGCATCCCAAAGCGTATCTTACGAAAATTGCCCTCAACAAAATAAATGACCTTTACAAAAGTGAAGAAAAAAGGCGAAAGAAAATCATCCCCTTAGATGATGTTAGGGAAACAACCGACTTTGACTTTTCTCTCACGGAAGAAATCTCCGATGAAGAAATCGAAAAGCATCTGCAGGAAATTCTGAATTCTCTGTCAGATGACGAGAAGCAACTTATAGAAAATTTTTACATAAAGAAAATCAGACAAAAAGAACTGGCGAAAGAAATGAAAATCTCTGAAAACGCTCTCAGACAACAGGTTTTCAGACTAAAAAGAAAAATAATTAAAGAAATTAAGAAATTTACATCGTAACATTTTTGAATTTTTAAGACTATATAAGTGAAGGATGGTTCAGGTGATAAAAACTTCAGATATCATAAAACTCCTTAAAGATAAAAACACCGACTTATCAAAAGAGGAAATTGAAAAAATCATTGAGGAAGAACTCCAAAAAGATGAAAGCGAAATGGATGCTGATTTAATTGAACTCTGCCTTGATGCTTTGAAAGAGAAAGAAACAATGCCCCCCAAAAAGAAAATTTCATTTATCAGAGTTGCTTCTTTTGTCGCCGCAGCCGCAGTGCTTACTTTTGTAATTACGGCTGTGTTTCCCAAGCTGACAAACAGAAATTATAACGAAAAGGGTGTTATTGAATCTACGACCTGTATAACGGAAAAGACAACTTCTCCCGTAGCTCAGGCAACTTCTGTAAAGAGCACGAAAAAAGAAACTACAACTAAAGAAAAACTTTCTTCATACAATAACCTTACAGAAACAACCCCTGCTCCCATTCACAAAGAGGCAACCACAAAAATTCCGTCAACAGAGAAAAGTGCGTCAACACTTTCACCGGAAGAATACGCTGAAAGCTCTCTGAAAAAAGAGTTGAAATCAAACGGCTTTGAAAACATTGTTCTGCCGAAAGTTCTTTTTGAAGGCTGTGAAATTTTAAGCAGAAATTTTGGAGAAAACAAATCCGAAATAAAAATTAAATCAAAAGAAAAAATTTATGACATTACAATTGAAAAATCATCTGAACAAACTGATGATAAAAACGCAATTGATGTGAGCGGTTTAAAAGTTTCAGTTTCAAGTGAAAACAATTTATCTGAAGTCAGATACAGAAAAAATAATTTAAACTACAAAATAGTTTTTGAATCAGGCTACGAAGAGGCGGTGAGGATTGCAAAAACTATTTGTTAAAAGGAGAGGTTTTCATGAACAAAAAACTCATAACAATAGTTTCTGCATTACTCATGCTTACTGTTTTCCTTTCAGCTTGCGGAAATAATGATGTAAACGGCCCTACACCGCAGACATCACTGAAACAAACAACAACAGAAGCACCAACCGAAGAAACAACAGAAGAAACAACAACTCAGAGAGCCACAGAAAAAGAAACAAAAACCGACATTACAGAAATCCCGACAGATGTCGTTTCAGACCCGACAAGAGCATCGACCACCGACACCGAAGTTTTTATCAATTTTCTTTACGAGCCTGAAAAAATAGTTTTTTATTCTGACGGCAAAGCTCAGACTCTGACAGAGGAAATATGCGATGATGTTATTCAAGAAATAAACACAGCAACCCGAAGAGAAAAATGGGGCATGCTGAAACTTGCCGTATTTAATGAGGACATTGATAAAATCAAAGAAGAAAACTACTGCATAGAAATACATTATGACACAAATCGTGACGGTACGCAGGTTTTAAATAATCTTAACGGTGCCGGCGTAAATGATATAACCTTCCGCTTTGAAAAAGTTTTTATACCTTTGAATGGTGACTATAAAGGTGTTATGTTCTTTGAAAAAGACGGAATATACAGAAGCGGCCCGATAAAAGCCTACAACTATAACCTTGCAGAGGAAATTCTCAAAGAAATTCCTGATGAATGGCTTACTTCTCCCTTGACTTTGAGATAAAAAACAATTATCATTAAAGTACAAGGAGGTAATAAAAATGAAAAAAATTATTTCAATTCTTTTAAGTTTAATTTTTGTTTTCCAGCTTGGAACAGTTGCTTTTGCAACAGACGCTGAAACAGCAGAAGAACAGACAGGCAGTTTTACTGCAGAAGATTTCCTCACCGTAGACGGCACAGATATTGTCAATCAGAACGGTGAAAAGGTTACTCTCAAGGGCGTAAACCTTGGCGGCTGGCTCATTCAGGAGGATTGGCTCTGCCCCTATGAAGAAGTATCTGACCATTATGAAATGCTTGAAACGCTTATCTCACGTTTTGGCACAGAAAAAGCATACGAGCTGATGAATACATACGAGGATAATTTCATCACAGAAAAAGACCTTGACATTATCAAAGAAATGGGCTTCAATGCAGTTCGTATTCCCTTCTGGTACAGAAATTTTTATTCGGACGACAACGGCACAAAAATCCTTGACGAAAACGGCAATTGGGATTTATCCCGCCTTGAATGGGTAGTTGAAGAGTGCGGCGAGAGAAGACTTTATGTAATTCTTGATATGCACGGCGCTCCCGGTTTTCAGAGCGATGCTCCCCACAGCGGCAAAGGTGACAGCTGCGGACTTTATGAAAAAACAGAAGAGGGCGAAAGATACCGCCAACTGACAGATGAACTCTGGACAGAAATTGCAACACGTTTTGAAGGAAACCCTGCAGTTGCAATGTATGACCTTCTCAACGAGCCTATGTGCGATGTTGATTGCGGTGAAATCACAAGAAGAATCAATAACGAATCAATTTACACACGTCTTTATAACACCGTCCGCAAAGTTGACACAGACCACATTATCACAATGGAAGCTATCTGGACAGGTTTTGCACTTCCCTGGGCATGGGCAAGAGGATGGGAAAATGTAGTTTATCAGGTGCATTTCTACAACAACTCTGACTTTATCTTTGCGTTCTTCCTTCTTCTCACAAGATTTTTACATCCCACCGTTCCTCTTATGATGGGAGAGTTTTATCCACATCAGAAAACAACATGGGAAGGATGCTTCAAGTCACTTAAAAAATATGATTACAGTTGGTTCCTGTGGACATACAAAGCCGCAAACCACGGAATGTGGGAAAGCGACTGGTGCTTAAAAGGTGCTGCTGACGGCTTTGAAAGAGCAAAGATTAAAACAGATTCTTATGAAGAAATCGCCCGTAAATGGGGCGAAAAAATCCAGACTCAGAACTCCTATGTTGACACAGGTCACTATGAGCGCGATATAGCCGAGCATCTTAAATAAAAAATTAATGCCGACTAACCGAAGAAAGTATTCTTTCAGGTTAGTCGGCAAAATTATGTTGAAAATTTTATTTCATAAAGAAAAGTGATGATGCAATCAGAATCTGTGCACCGTAATATGTAATGTGATTAAGTACGACTCGCAATCTTGTGCATTTGCCCTTCACAAAAAAGACCTGGCTGAGAATAAGGTCGGAAGCAAAGAATGAAATACCGCCTGCAAAGAAAAGAATCTGAGAAAGCTCCATGCCGTAATTCGTCATTGTCATAAAGCCTACGGAAAATGTCATTGATGCAAGAGCACCGTAAGCGTTGGCAATCACCTTGAATTTACCCATTTCCATTTTAAAAACTTTAGTAAGTCCCACGGAAGCAATAAGAACAACTATGGGAGCAGTAAAGCAAATGAGCGCATTTACAATTGACATGGGGTAAGTGATAAAAACAGCCGCTACCAGAATCAGGTGCTGAATCATAAATGTCACAAAGCCAAAGGTTAAAAAGGTATCGCTGCATTCCTTATGAATCCACTTCAGCTCAATGAAAACATCGCCCAATACACCAAAAACTCCGCCCATAACAACCATCAGTGCAAAGGTGATATTAACATCAGGATTGCTGATTATTGCAGAAATACCGGTTGCAACAAAAAGCACACTTGCACCAACCTTGAGGACAAGGTCAGAGTACCTTACATTCAGAGTTCTTCTTATAGTAAAAAACGCAGTAACGGCTAAACATAAAGCTAAAATTATCCAGAACAACATAAATCTTCCTCCTTACAAGCTTTTTTGATTTTTAATAATTAAACTCAAAACCCAATAAAATTTCTTTCTTATCTCTTTTATTTTCGTATAGTTCTTTTCTTACTGTTATCATACTTAGATTATCGTAACCTAATTTATAATACAATCTCAATGCCGCTTCATTGCGGGGAACAACGTCAAAACAGATTGCAGTATACTCAGGCTTTGACTTTATAATTTCTTCCGCACTTTTAATCGCTTCAGTTGCAATACCCTTGTTTCTGAAAATTTCATCTACAAAAACATCTTCTATCCAAGCAACATTTGAGCCTTTGTATGCTATGTGAAGAAAACCCACTGTTTTTTCTTCATGCTCTATCATATAAAGTTCATGTGACGGCTCTAACCATTCATCCAACGTTTCTTCCGCCATTTTCAAATTCAGATTTTCTTCGCCGTTAACCAGTGATGAATGAAAGCCAAAAAAACAGCAATTCTTTCTACGGTTTCTTCTTTGAGTTGCTTTGAATATCTTTTTAATTTTATCATAACAATCCTAAATATTCCCCTAAATATCCTGCGCCGATTCCTGCCACTGCAGAAATGACGATAATCAGTATGGGATTTGTTTTCTTCTTTATAGCGAAGAAAAGCATAACTGCAAAAAGAAGTGCTGAGAAAATAAATGTGTAGCTCGCTATCACTGAAAACTCAACAACATCCGGAAAGAAAACTGTTTTACCGATTGAAATTACCGCCGCGCATATAAGCCCTATCGCCGCAGGCTTAAGTCCGCCAAGGCAACCTGCTACAATTTTATTCTCTTTGAATTTCTGATAGAACTTTGCTACAATCAGAATTACAATAAATGACGGCATCACAACGCCCAGTGTAGCACAAACAGCACCTAAAATTCCACCGCCCACACCGAGAGCCTGTTTGCCCATCTGTGTGCCCACAAAGGTTGCCATGTTTATCGCAAAGGGACCGGGTGTTGATTCGCTGACAGCTATGAAGTCAACAATTTCCTCCATTGTCAGCCAACCGTTATTAATTGCTTCTGACTGAATCAGCGGAAGCATTGCGTAACCGCCGCCAAAGGTAAACGCTCCAATTTTGAAGAAAGTAAGGAACAAGTCAAGAAAAATCATTTTTCTGCCCCCTTTCTTTTGTCTTTTACAAGGGAATAAACAAGACCTGCAACTGCACTGCCGATAATAACCACAAACACATTCACATCAAACACTGCAGTGAGAACAAACGCCAGTGCAATGATAACATACGCCACTATATTTTTCGGGCAGGCTTTCATCATATTCTTTGCCGCTTTCACAATAAGCGCAAGAACACCTGCACGGATACCGAGGAAAGCGTATTTCACAACCTTGAATTCAAGGAACTGTCTGAAGAAATACGAAATAACGGAAATCACAATAAGCGACGGCAGAACGACACCGAGAGTTGCCATAACAGAGCCGAAAACTCCTGCCACCTGATAACCCACAAAAGTTGCGGAGTTAATTGCAATAGGACCGGGTGTTGATTCTGAAATTGCAAGAATATCAAGAATGTCCTCGTTTTTTATCCAGCCTCTTTTTTCTGCCACCTCTGACTGAATAATAGGCACCATTGCATATCCGCCGCCGAAGGTAAATGCGCCTATTTTGAAAAACACTAAAAATAATTTCAGTGCTTTTTTAAAATTTTCTTTCATCGAAATCTCTCCAATTGGATTTTTTGTTATTGTATCACAACGACTCATGTTTTTCAACGATAATTATTCACATTTATTATTGTCAGTTAAATGATTTAATGATATAATTAAACAAAAATAATTTTAAGGTGTATTTTTATGACAGAATTAAAATTTTTTGTAGTGGCTGACCCTCATTATTTTAAAAATTCAATCGGCGCATACGGTGAAGATTACGAGAAATTCATGGACTTTGAGCAAAAATGCTTTGCGGAAACAGAAGCGATAAACAATGCCGTCTTCGATGTTCTTGAAAAATCGAAGGAAGCCGACATAATTCTTATCGCAGGTGACCTGTCCTTCAACGGTGAAAAGTTGAGTCACATAGCCTTCTCGGAATTTCTTAAAAAATTCAAAGAAAAAAGCGGCAAGAAAATTTTCGTCGTAACTGCAGGACACGACATTGAACAAAATCCTTTTGGTTATAACGAAAACGGAAGATTCACTCCTGAAGGAACACATTTTTCAGAGCTTTACGATTTTTACAGGGATTTCGGCTACGATCAAGCAATCGAATTCAATAAGGAGCACCTTTCTTACGTTGCCGATTTGTCAGAAGACGTGCGTCTGCTTGTTATATGCAATGACATTGAGGGACATAAAAACATAGAGTATGACGATGAATTTTTATCCTGGATTACATCTCAGGCAAAAAAAGCAAAGGCTGACTGCAAAATGATGATTGCCATGGAGCACTACCCTGTTCTCCCGGGTCAGCCTGCACTCATGCTTATACCCGATGCCCGCCAGAAGGGAAGCAAAAAACTGATTGAAGCGCTTGCAGATAACGGTGTTCATCTTATTTTCACGGGACACATGCACAACCAAAGCATAAACGTAACCGAAACAGAAAAAGGAAATAAATTCTATGATGTATGCACAGGTTCAATAATAGGATGTCCCGCTTTCTACAGACTCGTAACAATTAAAGATGAAAAAACCGTAGAAATAAAAAGCATTCCCATTCCCGAATTTGAATGGGACAAAAAAGGTAAAACAGGAGAAGAATATCTCAGGGACCAGTTTGAAAGAATGATAAGAACCATTCTTACTTCAATGGAAAATGACCCTGCAAGATTTTTAAGAAAGCTCGGTGCAGGTGATAAGAAAAATCTTTACAAGCCTGTCAGTTTTATCGGCAAAAAATTAAACAGTTGGACTGTCGGAAAGGTTGCCCGTATTCTTTTTGTGAAAGCTCACAAGGATATAAAGGACCGCAAGTTTACTGACCTTGCAATTGATATTGTACGATATGTTTTCGAAGGCAATCAGCCTTTTGCGGAAGGAACCCCCGAAGGCGACACTCTTCTCAAAATTTTCAAAAGACTGAAACCTGTTTTTAAAATTCTGAACAAAAAGCTTCACGGCTCTCAGGGAGAACAAGTTGATTTCTACGAACTGCTGAAGCATTCGGCAGGCAACTACGGAATTGATGATCATAATGCAGTTTTAAAATTTTAACGTACAAAAAAGGAAGTCACCCCAACGCTCGGCGAAGATGACTTCCTTTTTCTTTAAGTTATTATTTTCCATCGTGGCATATGCCTGAACTTGCACAGCCATCGCAAGAGCAACCGCACGAACAAGAGCTTTTGCCCTTTTTCTTATTTACTATACTGCTGACAATGATTGCAGCAAACACTGCTGCAACAATCGCCGCCACAACAATTGTCTGCCAATTCATATTGTTTCTCCTTATTTCATTTTAACAGTGAGAATATTGTCACTGTATTTATTTTTACGGCCAACGAGATAAACAAGTGCTGCAAGTGCAAGGAGAGCTACTACAGTCCAGATGCCGAATGTGCCTGTTGAGATGAGAATACCAAGCTGGTAAACGATGAGAGAAACCACATAAGCAAAGCCTGTCATATAGCCGATAGCCGCTGCAGTCCACTTGCCGTTGTTCATCTCTCTCTTGATTGCGCCCATTGCCGCAAAGCAGGGAGCACAGAGAAGGTTGAAGATGAGGAATGAGAAGGCTGAAAGCTTGCTGCCTCCGAAGATTTCCTGACCGATAATTGTAAGACCTGAGTCTGCTGCATCAGCAAGCTCAAAAGCAAGGTCAGCATCTGCCATTGAAGTAAGCGAACCGAATACGCCGACAACCTCTTCCTTAGCAACAAGACCGAGAACCGTTGCAACTGCAGCTCTCCAATCGCCGAAGCCGAGGGGTGAGAAAATTACTGCAACTGCTTCACCGACAACGTTAAGGATTGACTTTTCATCGCCTGTGATGTAGTGGA
>CAZDQE010000040.1:0-21729 GCA_964507395.1 uncultured Eubacteriales bacterium
TTCAATTTTCAGTTGACAATTCCTTCCGAATATTGTATAGTCTTTAGTGTTTAGTGTTTTGGTTTTCACACTTCAATTATACTAAATATTTAGAGCCAAGTACAGTCTTTTCTGCACTTGGCTCTATCTTATTTTTCGGGGACTTTTGATACAGCCCCTTCAGGCTGTCGAAAACCGATGAATTCAGTTTACTTTAAGATTTGAACGAAAGCTTCGCTTTTGTTCCTGCAGTGAAATCGGTGCTTTTGTTATTTACATAATTCTTTTTGTTTTAACTGATTATTTGTTCTCGTGTCAACCCAGACAACGGCTTCAAATGTACCGATAGCGGTAAGCATATGCCAGAAGGAATGTCCGTGGAAGTTGCCGAGAGCGATGGAGTTGATTTCGTTATCACCCCAGAGGGAAGTGATAATAAACGCTGAAACGAATGTTGCGAAAATGAGCAGCACAATGCCAAGCTCATTTTTGGGAATAGTTTTAAACTTATTGAAGAGTATGTAGAAAAATGCGATACAAGTAAGGAAGCAGCCAAGCTCTGCAAAGGAAAGTCCGCCTTTGTCGCCGCCCATGTCATAAGGCATTCCGAATTCATCTCTCCCGCCTATCCAGAGCGGTCTGTTTTTCTGAACAAAAACCTCAAAGGTAAGCCACAGAAGAACGATTCCTGCCCAGATTGATGTACCTATTGCGATTTTGTTTCTCTTTGCTATATCGTCGCCGTAAAACTCAAAAGCGAAACAGATAACTCCCGACCATGCCATCAACTCTGTGAAAGACATATCAACGTAGCTCGCAAGAAGCTTTGTCGTAATCACACCCGGAGTAAACTCGCCGTAATCTGCAGTGTGCATACCGACAGACGTAACGCTCATTACCGCAACGATTGAGAAAAACATGTACCAATACCATTTTTTGTTTTTCTTACAAAGGAGAATAACTATGGCACAAATCGCTGCCAGAGTATATACCCAGTTTGTCATTGTCGCTGCATACTGTGCGCAGTACTGACCGAATGTAGTAGCGGCAAAATCGCCGTTCTGCGAAGCGAGAGCAGCAATTTCCTCCCACGTCATGTTGTACAGGTCATACCAGTGAATAAAGTTGAGATTTGCAAGAGCTTCCTTCACCTGTGCTACAGTGTCGGAGAAACTGAAGTTGATTATGGCTTGCCATGCCATTGTAAACGGATTCACACCTCTAACCTCCATTATTAAAAATTTCTAACAACAATAGGTAATTATAGCAAGAAATGTATAAAAATTCAATACCCGAAAGTGTTTTTTATGACCTGTTAATAATTTTTAATATTTGTATACAAAAATCCGGAAGCGGAAAGCCGAGCATTGATAAAGAAATACTTCCTTACTAACACTCGGCGAATTCCGCTCCTGATTATCTTATTCCTTTTCTTTGATTCCGTAGAAATGAATAATATTCATATCCTCTTCCATATCAAGTCCGTGAGAGCCGCACTCGCCGTCAATTTCGTGACAACCGTGGTCAGGAAGGAAGCCGTAAAGCACATCGTGGCTTTTCCACTGAGTTTTTATTTTATCCGTAAGCTCTTTGTAGAAAGCAATGTTATGTTTAAGTGCCCCGATTGATTCTTCGCTCTCAGGACCGAATTTGTGCATTGTTCCGTCATAATTGCCGTTGTAAATTACGATAAGGTCATAAATATCCTCGTCAATGAGCTGAAGTGCCTTTTCATTTACTTCCTCAATTGATTCGTAAATGAAATAATCCATTTCTCTCTCAAGGAAAATACAGGAAATACTATCCCTTGCCGTTGAAACTATAGCACATTTTTTGCCCGCTTTGATAAATGTATCAAAAAGAGTATTTACCGTCAGAACAGGCTTCTCGTATTTCTGAATACCGTGAACTGAGGGCATAACGCCTGAATACATCGATGCAAAACATACAGGCGTTACACTCGGCATAACCGAAAGAACGGGCATTGCGATGTCAGAAGCAAGAACGGCATCGGTAAAAAGCTCTGTATATTTCTGATAAAGCCAGAGTGCAACTGCATCGGGGTTATAGAGAACAGCTCTGTCAGCGTGTCTGCCTTTCAGTTTTTTCTCAGCAAGAGAAAGAAGAACAGGATTTGTGTTCTCACTTTTTTCTACGCCCATAATTTCCGACACTGTTCCGTCAACACTTGTCAGACAAATTGAATTTCTGATTTCTGCCATGTTTATCTCAAAGCCTTTCCGGCTACAAATATTTTTTCAGAACACTTTTCCCTGCTGTAGCCGACAAGGAGTGCATAAATACATCTTATTTATCTTTTGTTGAAGAAATGAAGCAGTTCGTATGCTCATCTCCTGCAAAGCTGAAAACTCCGTCTGTTCCGAAGATTAAATGTTCAATCAGTTTTATATCAAAATACTCAAGCTGATTTTTAATATCGCTTGTTGCATTGATATCATTTTTCGAGGGCAAAGCCGTAGACACAGGATGATTATGGGCAATTGCTACGTTATAAGCGTTGAAGGTTATTGCCTCACGGAGAATATCCTTTGCATTGAATCGGAAGCCGTTCTCCTGTCCGCTGCCGAACTCCTTTACACTTTTAAGTCTCAGACCGCTGTCAAAGAAAGCTGCAATCAAACGTTCGTTTGTCTGAGCAGTAAAAAACGGTTTAAAAAGCTCTATCATTTTAGCCGTTGAATCAATGGGTGTTTTTGAGCTTTTCGCCTTTTCATACTGTGAAAAAATATCTCTGAGAGAGGATATGAGAACAGCCGAATTAAAACTGATACCGCCCTTTGACATCAGCTCCTCCGCAGAGGCTTCAAGAACATTTTCCAGTGAACCGAACACTGAAATAAGCTTGTGAGCCATAGGATTTGTGTCCTTCTGCGGCACTGTATGAAAAAGAAGAAATTCAAGAGTTTCATGAGGCTGAAAACCTTCAAGACCGCCTGCGAGTATCTTTTCACGTACTCTTTTACGGTGACCGTTATGAGGGTTATTATTATCCATTACTACAACTCCGGATTTTTATTTTTGTCCGTAATATGCGTTTTTGCCGTGTTTCCTGAAATAATGCTTATCTGCAAGAACCTGAGGTGCAGGAGCAGCATTCGGTGAAAGGATAACTGTTTTAAGAGCCATCTCTGCAACCTCTTCAAGAACAACTGCATTGTGAACTGCCTCATCAGCATCCTTACCCCATGTGAACGGACCGTGAGCAAAGCAGAGAATTGCAGGCATTTCTACAGGGTCAATGCCCTTTTTCTCAAGGGTCTCAATAATAACAAGGCCTGTATTTTTCTCATATTCGCCGTTTATCTCTTCCGCTGTCATCATTCTTGTGCAGGGAATATCACCGTGGAAATAGTCAGCATGGGTTGTGCCGAAGAAAGGAATATTTCTTCCTGACTGTGCCCATGAAGTGGCATTGTTTGAGTGAGTATGAGTAATTCCGCCGATTTCAGGGTATTTCTTGTAAAGTTCAAGATGCGTTGCCGTATCTGACGAGGGGGAAAGATCTCCCTCGATTTTGTTGCCGTCAAGGTCAAGAACGACCATCTTTTCAGGTGTCAGCTCATCATAATCAACTCCGCTGGGCTTGATTACCACAAGTCCCTGTCTTCTGTCGATTCCGCTGACATTACCCCATGTGTATGTAATAAGTCCGCGTGTCTTGAGTTCAATGTTAGCCTTGCAGACCTGTTTTTTCAATGTTTCAAGCATACAGACACTCCTTACCCGTAAATTGCTTTTCCAAGCATAAGATTCTGTTTAAGTGTGCGGATATCTGTCTTTTCGTCAATGTAGACAACTTCAATACCCATAGCTTCGCCCCATGCGCCCAGCTGTTCAGCCGTAAGGTCATAAGAAAATGCTGTGTGATGAGCTCCGCCTGCAAGAAGCCATGCCTCTGTTCCTGTATAAAAATCAGGCTCAGGTGTCCAGAATGCGGTAGCCACGGGAAGCTTCGGCATTTCCTGTTCAGTTTTTCTGCAGTTCACCGAGCTGATAATAAGTCGGAATCTTGTGCCAAGGTCAATAAGAGATGCCGCAATACCCTTGCCTTCTTTTGCAGTGAAAACAAGACGGGCAGGGTCTTCTCTGTTACCCATTGAAAGAGGCTCGCATCTGACTCCGATTCTGCCGTCTGCGATTGAGGGACATATCTCAAGCATGTGTGACTGAAGAATGCCTTCCTTACCCTTGACAAGGTTATATGTATAGTCCTCCAGCATTGATGTGCCTTTTGCATCTTTCTTGCCTGCAGTCATGATTTTCATAAGTCTGACCATAGCTGCAACCTTCCAGTCACCTTCAGCACCGAAGCCGTAGCCTTTTTCCATAAGCCTCTGAATTGCAAGACCGGGAAGCTGTTTAAGAGCACCTAAATCATCAAAATGAGTTACGATTGCATGGTAATTCTTTTCTTCAAGGAATTTTTCAAAGCCAATCTCAATTCTTGCCTGTTCAGATACATGACGGCGGAATTCTTTTTCATCTCTGTCGCCCTGAATCATATCGTATTTTTCGTAATATTCATCTGTAAGAGCGTTTACATCGCTTTCGCTTACAGCTTCAACTGCTTCTGTAATATCATTTACGGGATATGCGTCAATCTCCCAGCCGAATTTAATCTGAGCTTCAACCTTGTCACCCTCAGTAACTGCAACATTGCGCATATTATCGGCAACTCTCATAACACGGATAGAGCTGCTTTCCGCAATGCCTACGGCAGTTGTCATCCATGATGCTATCTTGTCCTGTACATCCTCATTTTTCCAATGGCCTACAACTGTTGTTCTGGGAATTTCCATTCTTGTGAGAATGTGAGCGTACTCTCTGTCACCGTGAGCTGACTGGTTTTCGTTCATGAAATCCATGTCAATTGTGCCGTAAGGAATTTCTTCATTAAACTGTGTATGGAAATGAAGAAGAGGCTTTTTAAGCTCACCGAGACCGATTATCCATGATTTTGCAGGGGAGAATGTGTGCATCCATGTGATAACACCTGCACATGTTTCGTCGAGATTTGCCTCATTAAAGGTTCTTCTGATAACCTCGTTTGTGATAAGAGTAGGTTTCCATACAATTTCATAAGGGAATTTTCCTGATTTGTTAAGGAATTCAGCAATTTCCTGAGAATGTGCGGCAACATGCCTTAAACATTCGTCACCGTAAAGGTCCTGTGAGCCTGTAAGAAACCAAAACTTATACTTCCTGAGTGTTTTCATCTGAGTTACCTCCGTCTTTTGTATTTTCTTCTTTTTCATAATTTTTCCAGATGTGGATTACCCCCTCATCATTGAGGAGCTTGATAAGGATTATTGTAAGCGGTACCATAAACATACCGATAATACCGAAAACCTTAAGGCCGATATACATTCCCATAATCGTCACAAACGGCGGAAGTCCGAGCTGACCCGCAACCAGTTTCGGCTCAATGAACTGACGCATTACGGAAATGAAAATATAAAGTGCTAAAATTCCTATTCCCATCGGGATATCGCCTGAAATGAAGGAATAAAGCGACCACGGAAGCAGAATCGTACCTGTGCCGAGAACAGGGAAAATATCAACAATAGCCGTAATTATGGCAATGAAGAAAACCCAGCCTCCCTTGTAGATACCGAAAAGCTTCAGAACACTGAGACCTATAAACATCTCACAGAAGGTTACAAGAATTATGAGAACATACGCCTTGATAAGATTTTTGAAGGATGTGGTGATAATTCTCTTTGCCTTTACGAGGTTTTCGCTTTTTCCTGCAAACTGCCTTTTGACAAAGCCCACTAAATTATCATAGTCAGATGCCATAAAAACGCAGGCGAAAACAGAAACGATAGCTCCGAGGAAAACTGTAGGAATCTGCTTTGCAGTGTCAATAACACCGCTGGTAAGACTTGAAATTGCCGAAAAATCAATACTGCCAAGCATTGATGAAAGACCTGATGACGCGGAAGCCTTTTCAACAATTCCGTCAGAATTCGATACTAAGAATTCCTTGACAGATGAAATGATTTCCGAAACATTGGTGTTAACCATATCTTCAACTGCGGCAGGAAGAAATGCTACCCTGTCCCTTACCCAGATTTCAGCCTTGTCGAGAAAATTGGGCAAATCACCGAATTTGTGCTTCAGGAAATCTATAAAGCCCTGTATTGCGTCCCAGAGTTTTACTCCCAGAAGGGAAATCAGAACTCCTAATGCTGCAACAAGCAACAAAATCATAATACCTGAAACAAGACCCTTTTTAAGCTTTGTTTTACGTGAGATAAAATTAATCGGTTTCTGCATTGCCATTGCCAATAAAAAAGCAAGTATGAAAGGGAAGAAAAGTCCGAAGGCATATTTCATGAAACCGTAAAACAAAGTCAGCAGTACAGCATAGTATAGTATGTTGATAATTGTTTTCTTTTTCCGTTCGGTTGCCGAGAGCATGGTGTCCTCCTTATACATAAAATAAAAGTTTTGTACGTATTTAGTTTATTTTATACCATTTAAAGAAAAAAGACAATGTTTTATTTATAATTTTAACAAAAATTAAAAAACTTTCCTATTTACTCTTTATTTGCTTGAATAATTATGTTATAATACTTTCATTATTATCTGAAATTGTTTGTATTTGAAAGGAAGATACTATTGTATATAGCAATTATGGGACACGGCGTTGTGGGAAGCGGTGTGGCAGAAGTCATAAGCCGTAACAACGACCTGATAGTAAAACACAATAATCTTGACTTTCTTGAGGTCAAGCATATCCTTGATCTGAGAGATTTCCCCGAGCTTTCATACAGCGATAAGTTCACAAAGAATTTTGACGATATTCTCCATGATGACGAAGTTAAAATCGTTGTTGAAACAATGGGCGGACTCAATCCCGCTTACAAGTTTGTCAAGGCTTGTCTTGAAAAAGGAAAGAGCGTTGTAACATCAAACAAGGAACTTGTAGCAGCTTACGGCTGGGAGCTTCTTAAAATCGCTGAGGAAAGAAACATCAACTTCCTCTTTGAGGCATCTGTAGGCGGCGGTATTCCCGTTATCAGACCTATTTCAAGATGTATGGCTGCAAATGAGATAACAAGAATTGCAGGTATTCTCAACGGCACAACAAACTTTATACTTACAAAGATGATTACCGAAAACATGAGCCTTGAGGATGCACTCAAGCTTGCTCAGGATAACGGTTACGCCGAGAAAGACCCCACCAATGACATTGAAGGCTTTGACGCTTGCCGTAAAATCTGTATTCTTGCATCTCTCTGCTTCGGCAGACATGTTTTCCCGGATGATATTCCAACTGAGGGCATCACAAAGATTTCACTTGCCGATGTTGAATATGCCAAAAACTACGGCAAGGTAATAAAGCTTCTCGGCACAGCCATGAGAAGTCCCGACGATAAAGTGTCAGCAGAGGTAAGCCCTGCACTTATTGATGCTGCAGGACCTCTGGCAAACGTAAATGACGTTTTCAACGCAGTGCTTGTTGACGGCAATGCAGTAGGCGAAGTAGTATTCTACGGTAAGGGTGCAGGTAAGCTTCCCACAGCCAGCGCAGTTGTTGCCGACGTTATCGACTGTGCAGTAAGCAAAGGCACAAAAATCGGTTACACATGGGCAGAGGCTGCAGAAAACAATCTCGTTTCAAGCAGCGAGATGCTCACCCGCCTTTATGTCAGAGGCTTCGCTTCCGATACAGAAAAAGCAAAATCATCAATCAAAGAAGCTTTTGCAGGTGCTGAATTCATTACACGCGAAAATGCACCTGAAAATGAAATTGCTTTCATCACACCTTCTGATATCAAGAGAAAGTTACTTGCTGACATTGAAGGAATTGACAGTTTTGACATTCAGTCAGTAATCAGACTGTTTTGATTTTTAATTGATATATATTTCTAAGGAGTTTTTTATATGAGTTTAATCGTACAGAAATTCGGCGGTTCATCTGTGGCAGACGCAGACAGAGTAAGGAATGTGGCAAAAATTATCACAGACACTTACAAAGCCGGCAATGATGTTGTAGTTGTAGTTTCCGCTCAGGGCGATACAACTGACGACCTTATCGCGAAAGCTAAGGAGATTACGAACAATCCTTCTGCCCGTGAAATGGATATGCTTCTTGCATCAGGTGAACAGATTTCTATTTCACTTCTTGCAATGGCAATCAAGGAAATGGGCTTCCCCTCAGTTTCACTTCTCGGCTGGCAGGCAGGCTTCAACACCTCTTCCGCTTACGGTAAGGCGAGAATCCACAACATCAAGGCTGACCGCCTTCGCACTGAGCTCGGC
Organism: uncultured Eubacteriales bacterium; assembly: GCA_964507395.1. Classification (GTDB taxonomy): domain Bacteria; phylum Bacillota; class Clostridia; order Oscillospirales; family Acutalibacteraceae; genus SIG575. The sequence continues at coordinate 8,272 of CAZDQE010000040.1, forward strand.
AAGAGAAACATCGTTATCGTCGCAGGCTTCCAGGGTATCAACAAATATGATGACCTGACAACTCTCGGAAGAGGCGGCTCAGACACAAGCGCAGTTGCAATTGCAGCAGCACTCAGAGCTGACAAATGCCAGATTTTCACAGACGTTGAAGGTGTTTTCACTGCTGACCCGCGAAAGGTTGAGGGTGCAAAGAAGCTTGAAGAAATCACTTATGATGAGATGCTTGAGCTTGCAACTCTCGGTGCACAGGTTCTTAACAACCGCTCAGTTGAAATGGCAAAGAAATACAATGTTGAGCTTGAAGTTCTGTCAAGCCTTACAAATAAACCCGGTACAATCGTCAAGGAGGTTGCTAAAATGGAAAAAATGTTGGTAAGAGGCGTAACTAAGGACACAGACGTTGCAAGAATTTCACTTGTAGGTCTTTCAGATACTCCCGGAGTTGCTTTCAGAGTTTTTGATAAGCTCGCAGCAAAAAATATTAACGTTGACGTTATCCTTCAGTCAGTAGGAAGAGACGGCACAAAGGATATCAGCTTCACAACAAGCGAGGACAACGCTGAAAAGGCAGTTGAACTCCTTTCAGAAATGCTTGATTGCAAGATAAGCTGTGACACAGATATTGCAAAGGTTTCTGTTGTGGGCGCAGGTATGGAATCACATCCCGGCACTGCAGCCAAAATGTTTGAAGCTCTCTACGGCATCGACGTAAACATTCAGATGATTTCAACAAGCGAAATCAAAATCTCAGTTCTCATAGACAAAAAAGATGCTGACAGAGCAGTTTCTGCTGTTCATAAAGCATTCATGCCCGAAGAATAATAAAATTTTTACAGATACTTGAAAAGTGTGTGAAAATAGTATAATATATTATTACAAAGGATTAATAAAATTACTTTTGGAGGAAAAACAATATGGTATCAGCAGGCGATTTCAGAAACGGCATTACATTTGAAATGGACGGTAATGTTTATCAGATTATCGAATTCCAGCACGTTAAACCCGGTAAGGGCGCTGCATTCGTAAGAACAAAGATCAGAAACGTTATCTCAGGCTCAGTTACTGAAAGAACATTCAACCCCACAGAAAAATTCCCCACAGCTTACATTGAGCGTAAGGACATGGAATATTCTTACAATGACGGCGGTCTTTACTACTTCATGGATATGGAAAGCTACGAGCTTATCCCCATCAATGAATCAGAGCTTGATGACAACTTCAAGTTCGTTAAGGAAAACATGGTTTGTAAGATCCTTTCTTACAAAGGCAACGTTTTCGGTGTTGAGCCTCCCACATTCGTAACTCTTCAGGTTACACAGACAGACCCCGGCTTCAAAGGCGATACAGCTACAAACGCTACAAAACCCGCTACTCTTGAAACAGGCGCTGAGGTTAAGGTTCCCCTCTTCATTGATGAAGGTGAAATGATCAACATTGATACACGTACAGGCGAATACATGTCACGTGCTTAAACAAATCGGCGATAAAACGTCAAGAACATGACTTGGTGCTCTAAGATTTTTTAGTTTACATCATTTGCCGTGTTTTTACCCTCGTAGTACACACGGTACAACTTCGGGCAAGAAACACGTCATCTTGACATTTTCTCACCAATTTGGGTGAGTTGCATAACGGCGATAAAACGCCAAGAACATTATAAAATTAAATAAAAGGAGTGTAAAAATTATGACACTTGCAGAAAAAATTGCTTACATCAAAGGCCTTGCAGACGGCATGAAGCTTGACGACAGCAAAGATGAAGTTAAAATCATCAAGGAACTCATCTCAGTTCTTGAAGATGTAGCTTACGAAATTGAAGAACAGGATGAAATCATGGGCGAGATGCAGGAGCAGCTCGACGCTGTTGATGAAGACCTTGACGAGCTTGAAGAATTCGTATACGAATGTGACGAAGATGATTATGATTTCAGCGATTGCTGTGATGACGATTGCGACTGCGGTTGTTGCGACGACGATTATTTTGAAATCGAATGTCCCTCATGCGGCGAAGTAATCTGCATTGACGAAAGCATCCTCGACGAAGGTGCAATCGAATGTCCCGCTTGCCACGAAAACCTCGAATTTGAATTCGACGATTGTGACTGCGAAGAAGACGACTGATAAAAATAATCTTACCCATCGGGATAACCGATGGGTATTTTTTTGCCTGATTACGAAAAACACGGACTTTCTGCACCTCTCAAACGCAGTTTACAGATAATTGATATGCCGATAAGGTATTGCTTTTGGGGACAAAAAATCGACAGGCACAAAATTTGTCATTGATAACTGCAGAAAGCAAAATAAAAAAATGACCATTTTTGCAGAAAAAATCTTATTGTTTTTCAGATGACCGCAAGAGATATCCCTACGGTTTAAAGCTCATTTCTGATAATAAAAAATTTAAGCCGGTTGCAAATAACAGCCGGCGTTTTTTGTCCTTTGAAAGCTTGTGGGATATAATCAAAGGACATGACGGAAGGTGTGAGGCACTCCCGCCACACAAAATGAGTGGGAACTCATGCTCCGATATTTCGGAACGATGTGATTATATCATTATTTTTCCAAAAAGTAAATACTTTATTAAAATATTTTTTCTTTTTTGTAATTATTTTCTTTGGCAAGCTTATAGATTCCTCTTTCGGGAACCCCTAAAACTCCGCTCATTTCACCGTCAATAAAAACCACTGCCGCATCATTATCGACTGCAATTCCGTCAAGGTCCTGTTCTGACACAGCACCGTCAAATCTCTGCCAGTATTCGCTGTTATAATGAGGACAGTTGCAACCGGGAATAATACCGAGACAATCAATGAACATGAATTCATTATTCTCGCCGCAATCGTCATAGCCTCGGCGGAACCAACACATACCGCCTGAAGAAGAGCCTGACAGGACAATTCCCTTTTCGTAAGCTTTTCTGAGAATCTCGGTAGCCCCTGTTTTATTCCACACATCCATAAGGAATTTCAGATTTCCGCCGCCTACAAAGATAATATCAGCAGACATAACCGTGCTTTCAATATCTTCGTATGTAAGACTCTCGTCTGTAAGCAGAAGAACATCATATTCCTTACATCCGAGATCTGAAAATTGTTTCTTCAGGTCATCAAAATCGTCATAATTATCGTGTCCTGCAGTAGGAATATAAAGGACTCTTGCGTCTTTCTTCGGACACAACTCTACAATTTTTTCAAAAACCTTAAGTCCTTCCTCATCGTTAAAACTAATACCGCCTGATGCTACAATTTTACCCATTTTCTCAGTCTCCGATCTTCTCAAAATCTGATGCAGGATGCTTACAGAGAGGACATACAAAATCCTCAGGAAGCTCGCCCTCGTGAACATAGCCGCAGATCTTACATCTGTAAGCCGCTTTTCCGTCAGGCTTTGCATTATTCTGAGGCTTTATATTTTTATGATAATAAGCATAGGTTACTGATTCGTTATCGTTCAGCACCTCTGCATCTGTTACGTCAGCAATAAACATTGTGTGCGTTCCAAGGTCAATCGAATGGAAAACACTGCCTGAAATATAAGCATTTGCGTATTCAGGTGCTATGAGAAGTCCGTTTTCCGTTCTTCTGTATTTTTCTGCATCTGCAAACTTGTTTACATCTTTTCCGCTTCGGAAACCAAAATGCTTGAACTCCTCAAAAGGAACATCTGTTGACAAAACTGTAACGTTGAACTTTGCTGTTGCCATGATCATATCATGAGTTTTATTCTGTTTGTTGACAGTTACCGCAATTCTGTTCGGTGTATTAGTAACCTGTGTTACAGTGTTCACAATACATCCGTTATCAAAGCCATCCTCATTTGCGCTGAGAATAAAGAGTCCGTATCCTATTTTATAAAGAGCCGCATCGTTCATAAAAAATCCTCCTTGAATTTATAATTCAAAACCATATTTATTAAGTATACTTGAAGTGTAACACAATAAAATGGTTGTGTCAAATTAAAAATATTTTTAAAAACAGTATATTTTTCCAAGAAATTATGATATTATTAAATAAATTATTCTGACGGAGTTATTTTAGATGAAAATAGGCAATATCGAAATAAACAGAAAAGCTTCATTAGCACCTATGGCCGGTGCGGCTGACAGAGCGTTCAGAGAGCTTTGCACATCTTACGGTGCGGCGTTTGTTGTGGGTGAGCTTACCTCTTCAAAGGGTGTCAGCATGGGTGACAGAAAATCAGGCGAGCTTCTGTCGATTTCTCCCGAAGAAAGGCCTGCCGCATCTCAGCTTTTCGGTGACAGTCCTCTTGTTATGGCAAAAGCCGCAGAAGAGGCACTGAAATATAACCCCGATTTTATTGATATCAACATGGGGTGTCCCGCACCGAAAGTTTCGTCAAACGGCTGCGGAAGTGCATTAATGAAAAATCCTGCACTTGCCGGTGAAATCGTCAAGGCAGTTGTGGAAATTTCAACTGTTCCCGTAACTGTCAAAATGAGAACGGGCTGGGATGAAAATTCTCTCAATGCTCCCCTTCTTGCGAGAATCTGCGAACAAAACGGTGCTTCAATGATTACCGTTCACGGCAGAACAAAGGTGCAGATGTATTCTCCCGGAATTAACTACGGTATTATAAAAGAGGTCAAAGAGTCGGTTAAAATTCCCGTTATCGGAAACGGTGACGTTACAGATGCAAGGTCTGCACTTGAAATGATTGAGAAAACAGGCTGTGACGGCGTTATGGTCGGAAGAGGTGCTTTAGGAAAGCCTTGGGTTTTCAAGGAAATCAATTTCTTCTTTGAAACGGGTGAATATCTCCCCGAACCCTCAATTGAAGAAAGAATGAACGTACTGAAAAAGCATATTTCAAAGCTTATCGAATACAAAGGCGAATATATCGCAATGAGAGAAGCGAGAAAACACGCCGCATGGTATGTCAAAGGAATACGCGGTGCGGCAAAGTACAGGGCAGAAATCGGAAAAATTAATACTTTCCCCGATTTGGAAGAACTCATTGACAAAATCACCGAAAGCTGTTTCGGCTTTGGTGACACAGATGAGTTCGATAAATTTTGTTTCAATAATCTTAACAGATAAGGATGATTACTATGGAATTTAAAAGCTATCACAAGGACCATGATTTTCTGCATGTAGGCTGCGAAGAGCCGAGAGCATATTTCATTCCTTATGAGTCTGAAGAAAAAGCACTTAAAAACGAAAGAAACGAATCAAAATACCTTTTAAATCTCTGCGGAGACTGGAATTTCAGATTTTATGAAAGCTTTGAAGATTTAGAGGATGATTTTCTTTCTCTTCCTTTCAAAGAAAAAATGCTCGTTCCCTCAAGCTGGCAGAACTCTACCGAAAAAGGCTACGATGCCCCTCAGTATCTTAACTCAAACTATCCCTACCCTCTTGATATGCCTCATGTTCCCGATGAGAACCCCTGTGCACTTTATTCAAGAGATGTTGTTATCCCTGAAAACTTTGAAGGCAAAAAGATTTACATAAACTTCGAAGGCGTTGACTCCTGCTTCTATCTTTTTGTAAACGGCGAGTTTGCGGCCTACAGTCAGGTCAGCCATTGCACAAGTGAAATTGATGTTACAGAATATCTGAAAGCAGGCAAAAACAAGTTTGATGTTCTTGTAGTAAAATGGTGTGACGGAAGTTATCTTGAGGATCAGGACTATTTCCGACTTTCAGGTATTTTCAGAGAAGTTTACCTTCTTGCAAGAAGTGAAAACCATATCAAAGACGTTTACCTGAGAAGCGATGTTTCAGCGGATCTGAAAACTGCGGAAATCAGGATCGAAACGGAAAAGAAAGTTAACTTTATTCTTCTTTCTCCTGCAGGCGAAAAAATTCTCTCAGGCACTTCAGACGAAGTTATCAAAATTGAAAATCCTGTTTTGTGGAACGCTGAAAATCCTCAGCTTTACAAAATTCTCATTCTTGACGGAGAGGAAATTATTCCTTTCTCAGCAGGTCTTAAAAGACTTGAAATCAAAAATGCGGTTATGTACCTCAACAATGAAAAAATAAAGCTTTACGGCATCAACCGCCATGACAGCCACCCGCATCTCGGTCATGCAACACCTGTCGAGCACATGAAAGAGGATCTGTACATTCTCAAACGTGCAAGCTGTAACTGTATCAGAACATCGCACTATCCCAATGACCCCAGATTCCTCGAATACTGCGATGAAATGGGCTTTATGGTAGTTGACGAAGCTGATATTGAAACTCACGGCATGGGCTTTGAATACCGCAACGATTGGGACTGGATGAGATGGTCAATGCTCTCTACCGTTGACGAATGGGAAGCCTCTTACGTTGACAGAGCAAAACGCCTTTTTGAAAGAGATAAAAACCACGGATGTGTTGTTATGTGGTCTCTCGGCAACGAATCAGGCTGCGGCAAAAACCACAGAGCAATGAACAAATATATCAAATCAAGAGAGCCGAGAGCTATCATTCACTATGAAAATGCTCATCTTGAATTCAAGGCAGTTCCCGAAGGTGAAGATTTCAAGGATATTTCAGATGTTGAAAGCCGTATGTACGCTCCTCTTGAATACACAAAAGATTATCTTGAGCAGGAAAACATTCCGAAGCCCTTCTATTTCTGCGAATATGTCTGCTCAATGACAACAGGCGACATTCATGCTCACGTTGACCTGATGGAACAGTATGACGAGCTTTGCGGTATGTGCATCTGGGAAATGACTGACCATACAGTTGCCGTAAAGGGCAAAAACAAAGAAATCGGCTACCGCTACGGCAGTGACTTCGGTGATATTCCCAATGATAAAATATGCTGCATTGACGGTCTCGTTTTCTCTGACAGAAGCCTTCGTCCCGGTTATTTTGAAATGAAAAAGGCTTACGAGCCCTTTAAAATTACATACGAAAACGGAAAAATCAAAATTTTCAACAAGAGATTTTTCACAACTCTCAGCGATGTGTATTTTGTATGGAATATTGAAAAAGACGGCAAGATCATTTTAAGCGGCGAAATTACAGACACCGTTATTGCACCGAGAGACGAAAAAGAATTCGCTCTCTTTGACAAGAATGATTTCGACGGCATTTCAATGCTTAACATCTTCTGCAATATGAAAAATGCAACATATTGGTGCGAAAAAGATTACGAAATCGGCTTCAGTCAGTTTGAACTTTCATTTGAAAGAAAAGTAAATACAACCACATCTTCCGTGCCTGAGGCAGAAGAAGGCAGACGTTTTGTGAAAATCTCTACCGACAAGGCAGTATATACTTTCGATAAATCTTACGGCAGACTCTCATCTATGGTAGCAAACGGCAAGGAGATGCTTGCAGTTCCTGAAAAAATTCAGATCTGGAAAGCTCACGGCTACAATCAGGGCGGTCTTGCAGATGAGAGAAAGAGCGCATCAATGGAAATGGCAAGACAGAAAACATATTCTTCCGTTGTCCGCAAAACAGAAAACAGTGTCGTGATAGATGTCAGCTTCTCACACGGCGGTGCAAGTGTCGTGCCTGTAATAAGAGGCGATATGACATTTGAGTTTACAGGCGACGGTGCAGTTAAAATAACTGTAGATGCGAAAAAACGTGAATCCGCTCCTCAGCTTGCACGCTTCGGTCTTGAATTCATGCTGACAGACGGCTTGGAAAACATGGAATACTTCGGCTTCGGTCCTACGGAATCATATCCCGACAGACACAAAGCCTGCAGAAAAGCTCATTTCTCATCTTCTGTTACAGAAAACTTCGTTCCCTATGTCAGACCTATTGAAAACTCTGCTCACTACGAATCAATCTTCGGCGCAGTAACCGATAATGACGGCAAAGGCGTTCTGTTTACAACTAAGGACAGCTTCTCCTTTAACGCAATGCACTTCACAAGCGAAATGCTTGAGAAAACTCTTCACGATGATGAGCTTGAGCCGCTGTGCGAAACTGTTGTCAATATCGACCTTCGCCACGACATTCTCGGAAGCAAGGCAGATTACTATAAAACATACGAGCCTGAACGTTTCTGGGACGACAATGAACTGAAACTCTCATTCAAGCTTTCACCCTTTGACAAATCACAGGATAACCCCTTTGAAATGTAAGCCGGAGGGAAATCATGAAGGTTTACAGCTATAAAGATTATCCAATAAAAATTTTCGGACTTCCGCTTTTTGAAAAGAATCAGAAGCTTGAAAGGCTTCCCGATGAAGTTATCGAAAAAATTCCTTCACTTGAATTTTTCGGAAAACGCTGTCCCGGTGCAAGACTTTGTTTCAGAACTGATTCTGAAAAATTCACTGTTAAAGCAAAGTTCAGAACCTTAGGTCCTGATGCAGGAATGTCAGTTTTCAGTTGTCAGTCCTTTGATGTTCTTGTGGGAAACCGCAGTCAGCCTGAATTTTCAGGACTTGTCACCCCCTACAATCTGCAGACTTTCTCATTCGAGGCTACATTCACAAAGAAAAAGGCAATGGAAGATGTTACGATTTTCCTTGCAAGGAACGAAATAATTGAAGATATTCAGATCGAACTTGAAGACGGCGCATCTATTGAAGAGCCTACGCCTTACAAATACAAGCCTATAGTTTTCTACGGCTCATCAATCACCGAGGGCGGTTGCTGCAGCAACGTGAAAAACTCTTATACTTCAATTCTTTCAAACAGACTTGATGCAGACTTCTGTTGTCTTGGTTTTTCAGGCAGTGCAAAAGGCGAGCTTCCCATGGCTGACTTTATCAATACTCTTGACATGAGTATCTTTGTTTTCGACTACGACCACAACGCTCCCGATGCCGAACATCTGCGTCAGACACATGAACCTTTCTTTAAGAGAATCAGAGAAGTTCATCCGTATCTTCCTATTGTTATCATGACAATGCCAAAAGAAGTTTATACCGCAGAAAACGATGAACGCGCCGCAGTTATAAAACAAACTTATCTTAATGCAGTAGAAAACGGCGACAAAAACGTTTACTTCATTGACGGCGAGGAGTTTTACGGTTCTGAAGAAAGATACCTTTGCTCAATCGACGGAGTGCATCCCAACAGTCTCGGTTTCCTCAGAATGGCAAATATTATCGAGCCCACATTAAGGAAAATTCTTGAAATATAAAAAAAGAAAGACCATTCGCTGAGCGTTTGAATGGTCTTTCTTCATCATTCTGCTGAGAAGAATTTCTCGGCAGTTTTTTTATCTTCCGCAAGCTGAGAAGCAAGCTCTTCAGGTGAAGAAAACTTTCTCTCGTCACGGATAAATTTGTGAAGAGTTACTCTGACTTTTTTGCCGTATAAATCTCCGTCAAAATCAAAAATATGAGTTTCGCTCCGCACATCATCTTCGGGGAAAGTCGGACGCGAACCGATGTTTGTAAACGACTTATAAATTTTTCCGTCAACCTCTGTTGTAGATGCGTAAACTCCGAATTTCGGCAGAACAAGTTCAGGCGGAAAATACTGATTAGCCGTCGGGAAACCCATTTGCCTTCCCCTCTTCTGTCCGTGAACCACCTCAAAAGAGTACGAAAAATCTTTCGTCATCAGCTTGTTCGCTTTTTGCACATTACCGCTCTGAAGAAGCTCCCTCAGTCTGCTTGAATTGACCTTTTCACCGTCAACAAAAGTTTCCTCGTTGACATGAGCCTCGATTCCGTTTTCAAGGCAAAGCTTTTCGAGCTCCTTTGCATCTGCCTTTCCGCCTTTACCGAAGTGATAATTAAAGCCGCAGAAAACAGCCTTTGCTTTCAACTTTTCTTTGAGCACTTTGATCACAAAATCTTCGGCTGAAAAATTTTTGAATTCCTCAAAGGATATGGTTTCCGTTTCAAGACCGATTTTTTCAATCTCAATTTTCTTTTCTTCATCGGTCATGAGAAGTCCGATTTTTTTACCGAAAAAAGTTTTGGGGTGAACATCAAAAATAAGCGCAACAGCCCTGATATTATTATCAAGGCCATAGTTATATGCTTTCCCCAGAACTGCTCTGTGACCTGCGTGCAGACCGTCGAAATTTCCAAGAGCAATTGCGGAATATTCAGTTTTGGGTGTTTCATTATTTTTCATTGTAAACCCGCTTGATTTTTAATAAATTTTCATCTTTCACATATTCACCGATACCGAGAAATTTTTCATCAGGCGAATACACTCTGTAGTAGCCTTCTTCAAAACGGAATCTGATTCTTTTTGCATCAAGCTCTCCGCCGTTTGAAAAACGCACCGCCTGCTTTTCACTGACGCTCACCTTTTCATAAACATCAAGTGCTTTATCTACAGGAATCAGAATTTCCTTCTGTCTGCCTTCTTCGCACAGCTTTTCAATCTCTGAAAGAGTATAACACTGTGAAATATCAATATTGTTTGCCATTGTTCTTCTCAACATTTTGAGAGTACATGGCACACCTAATTTTTCTCCGATATCAGATGAAAGTGTACGGATATATGTACCGTTTGAACAGTGAACAAAAATTTCTGCCTCCTGCTCGTTTTCGCCGAAAGAATCGAGCCTCAGTTCCTTGATTGTAACATGTCTTTCTTCTCTCTCAACCTCAACGCCCTGACGGGCAAGGTCATAAAGTCTGACACCGTCTTTTTTTATTGCAGAGTACATGGGAGGTACCTGCATGATATCACCGCGGAAAAACTGAAGAACATTTTCAAATTCTTCACGTGATACTTTTTTATCACTTTTTTCAATAACATTTCCCGTAACATCAAGAGTATCTGTGGCGATGCCGAATTTAATTACTGCGGTGTAGGATTTTTCATGGCTGGGCATAAGCTCAATAAACCTTGTTGCACCGCCGAGAGCCACCGTCATAACACCTGTTGCCATCGGGTCGAGAGTGCCTGTATGACCTGCTTTTTTCTCACCGAGAAGGCGTGACAATTTTTTCACCGCAAAAAAAGATGTTATATTTTCGCCCTTATCAAAGCAAACAAAACCTGTCATCTGTTCAAATACTCCGAGACTTTAGAAATAATTTTCTCCTTGACATTTTCAAGCGGTCCTTCACTCTGACAGCCTGCAGCCCTTGCATGACCGCCGCCGCCGAGCATTTTGCAGATTTCCGATGCGTCTACAGGTTCAAGAGTTCTCAAAGAAATCTTGAATGTGCCGTCGTTTCTCTCTTTAAGGAAAATTCCGATGTCAACCCCTTCAATCTGCCTCGTCTTTGAAGCAAGAGGCTCAGCCTCGGTTTCATCTGACCCGCTTTTCTCATACATGTCAAGAGTAAGATATGTCATGGCACATCTGCCGCCGAAATGCATTTCCAGGGTGTCCATAACAAGTCTTTCAAGAACAACATAGGACTTTGTTTTTGTATCAAACATTATCCTGTTTATATACGCTCCGTCTGCTCCCTTTTCAACAAGGTCTGCAGCAAAGCGGTAGGTCCGGGCAGAGGTGTTTGAATATCTGAAACAGCCTGTATCCGTGGAAATTCCCGTATAAAGACAGTCTGCGATTTTTTTATCAACCTCTGCACCAAGCTCGTTAATTACTTTATAGAGTATTTCGCATGCTGCTGCCGCAGTATCTTCAAGAAGAAGATATTCACACTCTACACAGTTTGACGGATGATGGTCAATTGCAAGATTAATTTTGCCCTCGTATTTTTCTTTTATGTCATCGTCAAGAAGCTTTACATCAGCCACATCAACAGACACAACATACTCCGGCTCAAAATCCTGATGTCCCAGATCATCATAAAGATAGCTGTATTTTTTACCCACGCTGTGAGGCAAAGCTACCTCAGCCTGTTTACCAAGCTGTCGCAGTGCTCTCAGGAGCGAAAAGCCGCACCCTAATGTATCACCGTCAGGGTTTGAATGAACAAGAATGATTATTTTGTCTTGATTCCGAAGCAGCTCTGCTGCTTTTCTGACATCAATCCTCATCAGTATCCACCTTTATATCGTCAAGCATTTTAAAAATTTTCATACCGTGTTCAACAGAGTCATCAGCGACGAACTTAAGCTCAGGACTTTTACGAAGTCTCAGACGTCTTGTAACTTCGCCTCTGATAAGACCTGCTGCACCGTTAAGACCCTTGACTGCATTTTCTGCAGTTTCAATACCTTCAAGTGCGCTGACAAAAACCTTTGCGAAAGATGCATCTGAGCTTACATCAACACGTACCACTGTCAGCATTTTTCCGCTGACTCTGGGGTCTTTAAGCTCACGCACTACTGCAATTATTTCCCTTTTGATATCTTCCGATACTCTCTGGGCTCTATGTCCTGCCATTAATCTCTGTACTCCTCTATATCATAAACTTCAAAGATATCGCCGACCTTGATATCGCTGTACTTATTAAGACCGATACCACATTCGTATCCTGAGTTGACTTCCTTGACATCGTCCTTTTCACGGCGAAGTGAAGCAATTTCATCCTCAGCAATAACGATACCGTCACGGATAATTCTGATTTTTGCTCCTCTGTGGATTTTACCGTCCTGAACATAGCTGCCTGCAATGTTACCGACAGAAGAAATTTTGATAACATTTCTGACTTCAACGTTACCGATAATAACTTCTCTTGTCTTTGCATCAAGCATACCCTTCATCGCTGCTTCCATTTCTTCGATGCAATCGTAGATGATTCTGTAGGTTCTGATTTCTACGCCGTCGCGTTCAGCATTAACTTTTGCAACTGCGTCAGGTCGTACGTTAAAGCCTACAATAAGAGCACCTGATGCGTGTGCGAGCATAACGTCAGATTCATTTACTGCACCGACACCGCTATGGATAACGCGTACTCTTACTTCCTCGTTTGTAAGCTTTTCAAGGTTCTGCTTAACTGCTTCCGCAGAGCCCTGAACGTCAGCCTTAACGATGATGTTAAGCTCCTTCATGCCGCCCTGCTGGATTGAATCGAAGAGGTTATCAAGAGTAACCTTCTGAACTGAATTAAAGCGAGCTTCCTTAAGTTCATCCTTACGCTGCTCAACAAGTGTACGTGCAAGCTTTTCATCGCTTACTGCATCAAATGTATCGCCTGCCTGAGGAACTTCAACAAGACCCATAATTTCAACCGGAACTGAGGGACCTGCTTTCTTGAGCTTTTTGCCATGCTCATTCTGCATGACTCTGACACGACCGACTGCTGTACCTGCAACGATAACGTCACCCTCGCGAAGAGTACCCTTCTGAACAAGGAGTGTTGCAATAGGACCTCTGCCCTTATCAAGTCTTGCCTCAATAACGACACCCTTAGCTGCTCTGTTGGGATTAGCCTTAAGCTCTTTCATTTCTGCAATAAGAAGAATTGATTCAAGAAGCTTATCAATATTCTGATGCATTTTTGCCGAAACAGGAACACAGATTGTATCGCCGCCCCATTCTTCGGGAATGATTTCATATTCTGTGAGCTGCTGCATGATTCTCTCAGGATTAGCACCGGGTCTGTCCATTTTGTTGATAGCAACGATGATTGAAACATCTGCCGCCTTTGCGTGGTTGATAGCCTCAACAGTCTGGGGCATAATACCGTCATCT
>CAZDQE010000041.1:0-20970 GCA_964507395.1 uncultured Eubacteriales bacterium
TTGCCACAGTTATCGGTCAGATTGCTACCGCCGTCCTTGCTGTTTGGTATCTGTTGCGTGCAAAAATTATCAAGCCAAGCATCAGTGACTTAAAACCGAAAGGTCAAATCGTAGGCAAGACTTTATCGCTCGGACTTTGCAGTTTTCTTGCTCAGATATCGCTCGTTGCCGCAATGATGGCAATTAACAATATGATTCGCAAATACGGTGCTATGGATGCCATCTTCGGTCAGGAACAGTACGCACAAATTCCTATGGCAGTTGTCGGCATCGTTATGAAGTTCTTCCAGATTGTAATTTCCATCGTTATCGGTATGGCGGCAGGATGCATTCCAATTGTCGGCTTCAATATGGGTGCAAAGTTATCAAAGCGTGTAAAAGACTTGTTTACAAAGCTTTTAATTGCCGAAGCCTGTGTCGGTGCTGTGGCACTTCTCATAGTTGAGTTCTTCCCGAACGTTTTGATACAAATTTTCGGTGCTGCTAACGAAAGCGTTTATTACACCGATTTTGCCGTAAAAGCTTTCCGCATCTATCTGTGTATGATGATTTTGGCTTGCGTGAATAAGGCAACCTTCATTTTCCTACAGGCGATGGGCAAGGCAGTTGCTTCCACGATGCTTTCTATGGTTCGTGAAATCGTATTTGGCGTTGGTTTTGCTTTGTTACTGCCCTTGTTCTTTGGTCTTGATGGTGTGCTGTATTCAATGCCTGTATCGGATATTTTAACAGCAATTATTTCTGCAATCATTATTGCAAAAACATATAAGCAACTTAACCGGATGAGCATCAATTCTGCTAATGAATAAATCGTTATTTGGTTATTTTAGTTATATATCTTGAAATTTAACAGATAATCGATTACAATATCCTTGTCAGCGTGGCAACACTATGGCAACAAAATTCAGTTTTTTATAAGAAAAGGGGCTGCATCAATAACATCTGCTTACGATGTTTTGATACAGCCCCTGCTCCATACGTCTCTTCTTTTCATAGAAAGTATGTAAGATTGACTTGTATAAAAAGATCAAAGAATTTTCAATTTTAGTTTTTAATAGCGAATTCCATCTCCTTTTAAGTATTCCAAATATTGTTGTATTTCTTCTTCAGTTGAATCATAAGGAATTATATTTAAAAACCATCACGACATAATATTTTATAATATTCATACTCTTCTTGCGCTTTTTGAAACACATCATCTCGTATTTCGCTTATCTTTATTCAAATAATGCAGAAATCTCGCAAAGTAAAAAGTTCTACTCCATTATATGAACAGCTTGCCATATTTGGCGAAGCTGCAAGAACTTTATTAATTTTATCATCAATGACAGATTGCATTTCTATTAAACTATCAATGTCTTTTAATTCTTTAAACTTTTCCTGATAACAAGCAACACATTCGCACAATAAATATTTACTTTCGATCAAATTTCTTTTCTCAATTAACTGAACTGCAGACTTTATTTTTCTTCAGTTGCAGGAAGGATAGCTCTTTCCTGAGATTTTTTAATAATATTGTTTCTTCTTTCTGTAAGCTCATGATACATGATGGTCTTTGTCTTGTCATCCAGGTCATAGAAGAACATGGGGATGTAAGCGAAGATACCAAGTACGATGGGAATAATTGTATACATAGCGAAGATAGCTTGTTTTGTTTTCATTGTCTGAACTGTGCCGACACCTGCTTCATAGCCGATGATTGAAACAACTGCAGTTGAAACAGCATTCTGAACCTGAGTAACAAGTTTTGTTGCAAGGCTTGAAATGAAGCTTGTCATAGCCTCAGTACGTTTACCTGTTTTCCATTCACCGTAGTCGATGATCTCCTGCTGCATAAGCTGAGGAATAATTTTACCGAGTGAGTAAACCGATGAAAAACATATTTCACTGAACATAAGTGCAGGAATCATAACCCAGAAATTATCAAGGTTGTCGAAGCCTACAAGGAAGGTAATAACCCAACCGATCTGGGGAACTGCACGGGATGCAATCCAGAGAGTTTTTGTTGAGAATTTCTTAGAGAGTTTGGGGAAATACAAGTAAGAAATGTATGTAAGAGGTGCTGCAGGTACACCGCAGACAACCTCAAGTGATGCAGAACCCATAACGTCAAGCCAAAACATGTTTGAGAAAGGACCACCAACATTACCGAATGCTGAAAGAAAATTGGAAAGTGAAAGAACAACCTGAAGCTTGTTACCGAAGAAGTTACGAAGACCGTCGGACAATTTCGGTTTTTCTTCAACCTGAACAATACGTTCTTTAATGATGCATATATGTGCTAACATACCAAGGGTTGAAACAAAAGCTGTACCTGCACCCATGAAGATGTAAACATTTTCAACTGAGATGCCGATAGCACCGGCTGCAGCAAGGTCAAGAAGAAGAACCATCGCATAAACGGGAACTTTTTCGAAGCCACCGATGTTATCAATGGCAATGAGAGCAGCCTTGTCGTCGATACTCGGTGTAAAAGTTGAGTCAAGACCATTGACAGCACAGTTATAGAGGGTACCTATGGTTTCTTTAAGAATTGAAATTACGCAATAGATAACAATTTTCTGCCATGAAAGGGGACCCCAGTTCTGGCCACCGATAAACAAAGGTGTAACCCAAAGAGCGATGCAAGCGATTGCATATGGTCCGATAGTTATAAAAGCCCAGGGCTTGAATTTACCAAATCGTGTTCTTGTTCTGTCAACTATGTAAGCAAAAATCATGTCGTTGACAAGGTCCCATGCAAGAGTAGCAACTGCGAAAGCAGCGATGATTCTTGAGTCGAGACCGAAAACATTGAGCATAAAGTAAGAAAGATAACCTTCAATGTTGAATTTGTTTACTTCAGCTGTAACAAACAGTGTGACGAGTTCTTTTGCGCCTACATATCTTTTACCGTATACGCTGTCACTTGATGTCATAGGCATATAAGAATTTTCAGTCTGAATCTTCTTTTCTTCTGTTTCTTGAGTCATATATATTGAAAACTCCTTTCTTAATTTTGCAAGTAACTATATTATGCGCTTTTTTAACAAAACTTGCAATAGTTTATTGAAAACTTTTTATCAAATCATAAAGAAAAATTTAAAATTCCCGATAACAACTGGGGAGGCTGTATCAAAACACCAAAAACGGTTATTTAAGATACAGCCCCTATTCTTTTTTCCTTCAGGTGTAAAAAACGGTTCTGTCGGGAGATAAGACGGTTTTTTAAACAGGTGTATATGGATTATTACTCAACCTGAAAAAGCGTAAACCAATTGGAATAATTACCAAAAAGTCCTTTACTTTTTATTCTTTTAATGTTAGTATTGAAATAGCAACAACACTCTATTACGGAAAGAGGTTTTGCTTATGAAGAAAATGCTTATGTCTGCTATTTCGGTTGTGTTGGTTTTGTGTCTTATGATGCCTTCTGTTTTTGCGGCGGAAGACACTCAGACCAGCTACGATTCCGTTATCGAGTATGTGAATGAAGCTCAGGCAACTGAGGAAGCTGATTTAAAAATCTGGTTTGGCAGAATAGTTAACGGACTTAGTAATTTGGTTATAACTTCATTTTCCTTCAGGGTAACGTTTCAACGGTCACATCTGCAAGAGGACTGACAGGTGACGGCGTTGATGAATTCCCGGGTAATGCACATTACACATCGGTTCGCTACGGCTATGAAATCGCGTATCTCCTTCTTGGTATGAATATGACCGAAGACGAAAGAATAAAGCTTAACGAAGCAACAGGCGACAGACTTGATGTTGAAAAATACAACGGTCAGGACAGATACACAGTATGGTATGAGGGCCTTGAAACCGTTACTGCAAAAGAAGTGAAGCCGACTCTTAACATAAAGCATAAGCAGTTTACCGTGAAGATTGAAAACAACATTATTGTCCTCCTCGGCAAGACCTCTGTTGCTGATAACTTTATTCTCAAAGATAATTTCAGCAGATACTACACCGTTACCGAAGTCGGATACCTTGAAATCGGCGATGAATTGAAAGTTTATATGAGCCCCGGCGAAACCTTCGGCGAGATTGTTTACGGCGGTAAGGGTGCAGACGGCTTTGAGCTTGCTCCCGTGAGAGAATATACGGGCGAAGACATTATCGTTATGGACCTTATGAATGATGCGGCAGGCTTATGTTGCAAACCCTGCCAACTTCTGTCTTGCAGGTATTCAGTACAACGAAGAAAAAGATGCCTATGACAGCGATACATGGTGTCTTATTTCCTACGGCAAGAATGCCGCAACAGCATTTATTTCGAACTTTTATGAAATTTATGACAGCGTGAGATAAACCTATGAAAAACAAAAAACCAACAATATATACTATAGCCACGGCGCATCTTGACACCTCGTGGCTCTGGACGTTAGAACAGACAATCGACGAGTATCTTCCCGATACGCTGAAAAAGAATTTTGAACTGCTTGAAAAATATCCCGAATATAAATTCAATTTTGAAGGCAGTTACAGATATGAGCTTATCAGGGAATATTATCCCGAAGAATACAAAAAGCTGAAAAAATACATAGCAGAGGGCAGGTGGAATCCCTGCGGTGCCTGCTATGAAAACGGTGATGTAAATATTCCCTCACCCGAGGCTCTTATCCGTAACATTCTTTACGGAAACGGATTTTTCAAAAAAGAATTCGGCACGCAGTCAAACGATATTTTTCTGCCCGACTGTTTCGGCTTCGGCAAGGCTCTGCCGAGCATTGCGGCTCATTCGGGGCTGACAGGTTTTTCAACGGGAAAGCTTTTCTGGGGGAGCTCTGTTCAGATTCCGTTTGACTACGGAAAATGGATTGGTGCCGACGGTAACGGTATATGGGCTTCTCTTATGCCTTTTTCCTACACAACAGCGTTTGAAAAAATGAGCAAGGCACGCAGAATACTTGAAAAACTCGAAAACAGCAAAAAGAATAATCTGCCTCAATTCACCTTTGCGTATCACGGAATCGGTGACAGAGGTGGCTCACCGCATAAATCATCGGTCAAGAATGTTGTGAATGCACAGCGAAACAACGAAAATACCGAAACGGAAGTTTATTCTGCAACAACCCGTGAGTTTTTTGATTTGCTTGAGGCTATGCCAGAAGAAACAAAGAATTCAATGCCCGTTTATGACGGTGAATTTCTGCTCACCGCTCACGGTACAGGCAGTTACACCTCAAGAACGGTAACAAAGCGCTGGAACAGAAGGTGCGAGCTTCTTGCCGATGCCGCGGAAAGATTTTCGTGCGCTGCATTCATAAACGGACTTTCGGGATATCCTCAATACGGTATTGACAGCGCATGGAAAAAGGTTATTGCCCATCAGTTCCACGATGATATAACGGGAACTTCTTTTGAAAAATGTTATAAGCGAAGCCACAATGATTATGTTCAGGCGATGAACACTTTCTCGACGGAATATACTGCTGCCTGCAAGGCTCTTTCGGAGCAGACGGATACCTCTTTCGTTGAGGGGATTCCCGTTGTTGTATCAAATCCGCTTCAAAGCGCATCGTCAAGAAAAGAAGCAGTAAGGGTTACGGTTGAAAACAAGGCAGATTTCTTCCGTGTTTTTGATAAAAACGGTGAGGAAGTGCCTTCACAGACCAGAATAATCGGTGATAACCAAAGAGAAATTGCATTTATTGCAGATGTTCCTTCCTGCGGACTTGCGGTTTATGATTTGCGTGAGTCTTCGGAAAAGAGTTCGGTTTCAACGGAGCTTATAATAACCGAAAAAGGCATTGAGAATAAAAACCTTGCAGTAAAAATCGATGAAAACGGTGATATATGCTCCGTATTCGACAAAAGGCTGGGTAAGGAGCTTTTAAGTAGACCGATAAGGCTCGGAATCTACAGCAACGTCCACAGCTTTGATTGGCCTGCGTGGGAGATTAAGTATAAGGATATCTGTGAAAATCCTTATATGTATGCAGGCAGTCCTGAAATAACAATCAGGGACAAGGGTACGGCGCTTTGTTCTCTTGAAATAACAAAAACCGCAGGTAAATCAAGGTTCACTCAGGTGATTTCTCTTGACTGTGAAAGCGGATATGTTTCCGTTTATAACGAAACGGATTGGCGTGAAGAAGCGTCCCTTTTGAAAGCTGAATTCGCTGTTACCGCTGAAAATGAAAATGCAAATTATGATATCGGCATCGGCAGTATCAAAAGGGGAACAAACACAGAAAAGCTTTATGAAGTGCCTGCGCAGAAATGGGCGGATATCACGGATGAAAGAAGTAATTACGGCGTTTCGGTTTTCAGCGATTCAAGAGTCGGCTGGGATAAACCCAACGGTTCAACCCTGAGGCTCACTCTTGTTCACACACCGATGGCAAATTACCGATGGGAATGCGCACAGCACGTTATGGATATGGGGCTTAACCGCTATTCGTTTGCCGTGGCGGGTCATTCGGGCAATCCCGAAAACATTACCGCACTTGCGGATGCATTCTGTCAGCCGATGCATACTTTTATCACCGAAAAGCACCAAGGTGCTCTCGGGAAAGATTATTCATTCGTAAAGCTGAATAACGATGCTGTTAGGATTACCGCCGTTAAAAAAGCACAGGATTCGGATAAAATAATCCTGCGTGTTGCGGAGTGTTCGGGTGTTGACCAAAGCGGAGTTGATGCTGAATTTTCAGAAGCGATATCCGAAGCATACGAAATCAGGGGAGACGAAACCGTTATCGGCAAAACAGAAGTAACCGACGGAAAGCTTCGTTTTGATATCGGTCATAATTCAATCAGAAGCTTTGCGCTGATATTCAAAAAAGAAAAAAATACAGTTGACTGCGGTGATACGGTTGCTCTGACTTACAACGCGGTCGGCATAACCGATGACGCAAACCGCCATAAATCAACTCTCACAAAAGGAATTTCAATTCCCCGCGAAATTCTTCCCGAAAAGCTGCTTTTTGCAGGGGTTGAATATTCATTCTCAGCCGAAGAGAAAAACTGTGTTGTATGTGACGGCGGTGAAATTGAGATCGGCGAAGGACACGAAAGCGTTCATCTGCTTATTGCATCCCTAAACGGTGACAAAAAAATTGCATTTGAATGCTCAAACAAGACCACAGAGGTTACCGTACCCGATTGTTTTGAGGCTCTCGGTGAATGGGATTTGATGATGCTGAATGAAACGGGATATATAAAACCTGTTCCGCAGGCACTGGCTTTATCTCATACCCACGAAAAAAACCGCAATCTGACCGCAAGGCAATTCTGCATATTCCATGCGGAAATACCGCTTGAGGGTGAAACGAAAATCAAGCTTCCTGTTGATGAGGAAACAGTTATTTTCGCTGCAACCGCAGTTAAAAAGAATTCGGTGTTCTCAAAGGGTAACCTTCATTTCGATACCCTTGAAAAAAGAGAATTCGACTATGAGTTTTCAGATTATACACTTAAACGTATGAACAGAAACAAAATTGAAAAATTCCTCGATAAATTCATCGACAGAACATGTTCGATAAGCGTAAAAATCGGAGAATTCCATAACAAATATGCATTCGATGAGCTTTATTACATTTTGAGAAGTCTGTGCGACAGAATTTCATACAAAAAAATAGTTAAAAAACTTGTTAGGGAGAAAAATAACTATGGAAATAAGATATATGAAACCCGAGGAAGCAACTGATTATCAAAAAGTTTCAGCAGCTTCGTTTATATGGAAGTTCAATGCTGAGGAGGATACCACGGTTGAAGCACCGGTTCTTGCAGCATTTGAGGGAGATAAACTCATTGCGGGGGTTGAAATTTTTGATTTCAGAACTAACTACTGTGGAAATTTCCTGAATTCAATCTTTGTAAGCGGTGTCTGCAGTCAGCCCGAGTGCAGAAGAATGGGTGGTGTTCGTGAGATTATGAAAAAAATCGGCGAAACTGCTGTTGAAAATGACTGGACATTCGGATTTCTTCAACCCTTTTCAATTGAATACTACGAAAAATTCGGATATGCAAATCTTAACCGTATGTTTGCAATAAAGGTTCCGTTTGAAAACCTTAAACATATTCCGCGCAACACCGATGTTGTTCTTTATACAGGTGAACAGTTTGAAGAACTCCGTAAACTTCACGAAAAATGTGCCTTGAAAGAAAATTTGATGACTCTTCGTGAGGAGAAAAAGCATTTCTGCGACACGCCTCTCGAAAGCACCGACTATACGTATATCAGACATGATTCAGACGGAGTTGCAGATGGTTATGTTCGTTTTACCGTCAGCAGACCCAACGACCTTATCGTTGAAGAGCTGTTTGTTCTTTCGATTGAAGCACTTTACGGCTTGATCGGATTTCTGCGAAATTACGACGGTATAGTTAAAAATCTGATTGTCAGAAAGCAGTATCAGGGCAGTGATTTTGCCTGTGTTGCAGACAGAATTGACGGTGTGACATATGAATACAACGGCGGAGCGGCAGGAAGAATCTATAACCTGCAAAAGCTTCTTGAAAACAATACCTATCCTCAAGAATACGGAAAATTCCGTTTGAGGTGTATTGACGAATTCGAGCAGAACAACGGGGTTTTCGACGTTGAATATCAGAACGGGAAAGCAGTTGTTACGCGCAAACCTCAGGTCGATTACGATATATCTCTCACGGCATCAGCCGCCGCAAGGCTTATGCTTGCGGGTGAAGGACATAATTCACAGACCGCCGTATACATTGAAGGCATCGAAATAAAAGGAGATGCAGATGATTTTTTCAGAGCGTTTCCTTACCGTCGCACACGTTTTACTG
Organism: uncultured Eubacteriales bacterium; assembly: GCA_964507395.1. Classification (GTDB taxonomy): domain Bacteria; phylum Bacillota; class Clostridia; order Oscillospirales; family Acutalibacteraceae; genus SIG575. The sequence continues at coordinate 8,740 of CAZDQE010000041.1, forward strand.
ATAGCAGCTGGTCGATTTAATTGCAAAGTGTAATTTTAAAATAACAAAAAATTTATTTGTGTAATTTTTGTCTGTGTTATAGTTTTATCATTATGCGTGATTCCCGTATCTGCCGCTGAAAAGGGATTCTCAGTTGCGGATGCAGTTATAGTATTGTCCGAAAATGCAAGCATCACGGATAGCTATGCCGCAAGCCGTCTTAAATATTATCTTGACGAAATCACAGGCGACGATATTGAAATTGTAAGCGGTGAAACGCAAAAAGAATACCTATCTGCTTTCAAAGCTTATGCAGAATGCTTACCTTGATTTGCTTTCAACCGTTGCAGCGATATTTTATATGCTGGCAGTGTTTCAGAAAAAAGAACAGAACATCAGGCTTATGCTTCTCGTGAATCTTTCACTGTGGACGGTTTATCATGCCATACTCGGATCAACCGCCGTTTTTGCACAGATTGCAGGCATTATTTCTTCCCTCATAGCACTTTACAGATACAGAAATACCGATAAAAAACAAGGAGGCATACAATGAACGGAATAAACAGCTTTTTTCTTAAAATTCTTATTGCATACGGAAGCTTTGTTTCTCTTCTGGCGAATCGTAAAGCGCCCGAAGATACGGAAGATTTTTCTCCCGTTGTAAGATTTATCGTAACAAGTGATTCACATATCACTACAATTGGTGATGTTCAAAGCTTCAGACTTCAGCGTATGATTAAGCTGGGCTATGATATTGCCGAAAAAGATAAAAAATATAACAAACTGGATGCGGTGCTTATCGCAGGCGATGTTACGGATATGGGAACAAAAATTGCCTTCGGAAGCATTAAAGCGGCAATAAAGCCTGTTATCAAAGATGACACGCAGTTTCTTGCAACCGTTTCAACCTCTCACGATGACCGCAATCTGGGCAAAGCATCTCTTGAACTTTACGAAGAAATTATGGGGCAGGAAACGGATTTTCACCGTGTCATAAACGGTTTCCATTTTATCGGAGTATCAGCCTCAAAAATTGAGGGTGAGCATTACAGTGAGTATCAGAAGGAATGGCTGGTTGAGCAGCTTGATCTCGCAGTTGCCGATGATCCGTCAAAGCCTGTTTTTGTTATTCAGCATGAGCATATTTCAAATACGGTTTACGGTAGCTCCGACTTTGAAGGCTGGGGAATGCCTGATTTTGCGGAAATCCTCAAAAAATATCCTCAGGTTATTGATTTTTCCGGTCACTCTCATTATCCCAACAATGATGCAAGGTCAATCTGGCAGGGTGATTATACTGCTCTTGGTACGGGCGGACTTTATTATACCGAGCTGACTGTCGATGACATTAAAACGTTTCATCCCAAGGATTACAGATTTGTTTCAACGTTCTGGGTTGTGGAAATTGATGCCGAAAACCGTATCAGACTCAGAGCTGTTGATCTTTTGTCAAAGGAATATCTTTGTGAATATATCCTTGAAAGTCCTTTTGAACGCAAATACACACCCGAACAGCAGATGCTACGTTCAAAGCCGCCCGTGTTTGAAGGTGATGCATCAGCTAAGATAACAGGAAAAACCGTTTACCTTGATTCTGCTCAGTCAACGGACGGTATGCCGATATTTATTTACAGAGCATACACCGTTGATGCTAAGGAAAACAGAACTCAGGCGGGCAAAACCGTTCCCGGGTATTATCGCTACAATGTACCTGATACGGTTACAATTAAACTGGAGAACCCGCCCGAAGAGGATTACACTCTTGAAATAGTTGCAGAAAACTGCTACGGAATGCAATCTGAACCTCTTAAAGTACAGTTTTAAGTCATAAGGAGAATCCGGAAATGAAAAGAGTATTAAAAAGAGCGATAGTTTTTATGATTTGTATATCAATGCTGACTTCGGCGTGTGTAGTAGGTGCTTCTGCGGTAACCGAAACGGATTGCGGCGGTAAATGCGAGCATTCGCCCGTTATCGTGCTTCCGGGCATCAATCACTCACCTACATATCTTTACGATGAAAACGATGAGCCCGTTATGTATAACGGCAATCACATCGGAAGCACCTTGCTCATTCTCAATGAAGCGGCACTTTCGACAAATGCTATCATAAAAGCAGTTGCAAGCGTTATTGCAACGGTTGTTTTTCAGACTAATGTGGGTCTTGACAAGGTTGTTTATAGCCTTGTTTCGGACATTTTTAAATATCAGAGATGCGATGCGAACGGCGACCATGTTGAAAACCTCAAAACGCAAAGATGGAACTATTCTCTTGAGCATATGAGCGAGGAAGACCTCGATTGGACCTACAGAATGGTTCCCATGCAGTCGCTTGTCAATGAAATCGGCGAAGACCATGTGTATTTCTTCACTTTTAACCTTGTCGGTGACCCGATGGATTCAGCCGATGACCTTGCGGAGTATATCGAAATGGTAAAGGAACAGACGGGGCACGATAAGGTTTCGCTTCTTCCTGTCAGCCTGGGAGGCACAATTCTGACCGCATATCTTGATAAATACGGTCACGGTGAACTTGACCAGATTGTCAATGCCGTTGCCTGCCTTGACGGCACCGATATTGTTGCGGATTTTTTCGCAAGAGAATGGCGGCTTGACGATGAATATCTCTATCATGAATTTATCAAGCAGATATTTATTGAAAACGAAGGCAGTCCTACTCTCGGATATCTTATTAATTCACTTCTTCATATCGTTCCGCGTTCGGGTGTTGATGCTCTTCTTTCGAGTGCAATCAGCGGTATTCTTGATACCCTTATGCTCAATTGTCCTCAGTTCTGGGCAATGCTTCCGTCGTACAGATACGATGCTCTTGCAGAGAGACATCTTGGTGATAAACCTGCTCTCAAGGCAAGAACAGACCGGTTCCAGACAGCAAGACTCAACCTTAAGCAGAACCTCCTCAATGCTGTTGAAGACGGTGTACGCGTTAACTCAATCGCGGGTGCAAATCTTGATCTCGGCGAAGAAATGTATACATATTTTAACATCGTCGCATCTGCAGAAAAGGTCAACTCTGACGGTATCGTAAACCTTAACTCAACAACTCTCGGTGCGACAGGTGCTCCTCACGATAAGACGCTTGACGATATAGAATATGAAAAGAACACTTCCTGCACAGACCCGACACATAATCACGTTTCACCCGACAATATGGTTGACACTTCAACCGCAATTCTTCCCGAAAACACATGGGTTTTCCTTAATCAACACCATGAGGTAGGATATAACGATGTTGTTCTTAATCTTGCAAAGGCAATTCTTCTGGGCGAGGTAACGGATGTCAATGACAATCCCGAACTGTATCCCCAATATAACGGTCCTTGTTACACGCAGAGTATCCGCCGATGGAAGCTGCCAGATGCAAAGAGAGTTGATCAAACCAAACTCAGTGAGGAAGATAAGGCAGAGCTTAATGCTGCAATAGCTGAGGGCGAAGCTGTCCTTAGACTGACTGTTGCCGATCAACCGCGAGTTGAAGCAGCCGAAAAAAGACTTATTGCCATTCTCCACAAGGTAGGTGCAGAAGGTTACGAAAACGTTGAAGCCGAAAAGGAATCAATTCTTGATCCGATTTTCGAGAATATCACCTATGCAATGAGCAAGGGCTTACTTTTCCTCTTAGGTGGCGGAAGCCCCATTGACAGAATTTTATCTTCCGTAAGAAAGTTTGCCGAGTGAATATCTGGTAAGTAAAAATAGATAAGCAAAAGAGGTATTGTTATAAAAAATTGTTCCCGCTCTTAACGGTTCCACAATCGTAGGCGACCTGCTGAGACATCACCCGAAACAATGTTTAAGTTGCTGGTATATGCAAACAGTGAAGGCATATACAGCAGTAGAGACATAGCCGAGCGTTGCCGCAGAGATATAAACTATCTGTGGCTTCTTAATGATGAGCCGGCACCGAGTCATAATACAATAAACAGATTCAGGAATAAGTATCTGCCCAAGGTTTGGGAATTTTTGGGCTTTGTTTTATAATACGTGCAACGAGTAGCAGAGATGCGTAAGTTCGGTTTTGGACTTGCACATTATTATGCCAGGTTTTATGGGACTTGTCGAAATTCTGTTCTGATAACAAGCAGCTAAAATCGGACTGAACCAAAAAATTTGTCAAAATGGGTTGATTTTGGGCGTGTATTGTGATATAATGACTAAACCTTGAATGAGGGAGTAGCAAGCGCAGAAAACTGCGTAGCAAGTCAACATACTGGTCGCAGTGCGATCTGGCTTGTTTTAAATTGCGAGACTCATGTAAGCAATCGTGCTGTACATGGAGTCTTTGCATCTGCTTGAGTCTGACCCCGAGTATAGCATTATGGCTGTACTCGGGGTATTTTAGTTTTTATGAAAGCGGAGGATGAAAAAATGAATTGGGATTTTATGTTTTTCTTTAACAGCGTGTTGCTGGGAGTAGGTCTGGCAATGGATGCTTTTTCGGTATCGCTCGCCAATGGACTGAACGAGCCGACAATGAAAAAGCCGAGAATGTGCGGTATCGCCGGAGTGTTTGCTTTCTTTCAGTTTGCAATGCCGATGATTGGTTGGATATGTGTTTCTACAATCGCACAGTATTTTACAGCATTCGAGAAATGTATTCCGTGGATAGCTCTTGTTTTGCTTTGCTATATCGGCGGTAAGATGCTTTATGAAGGCATTAAGAATAAAGATTCTGGCGAGGAAAAGCCTGCGGTAGGTTTTGCAGCACTTCTTGTTCAGGGTGTTGCAACTTCAATTGACGCATTGTCAGTTGGTTTTACCATTGCTGACTACGACTGGCTGCATGCTCTTATTGCATGCCTTGTAATTGCTGTTGTCACATTCTTCATCTGCATGGCAGGATTGTTCCTCGGTAAAAAATTCGGAACAAAGCTTGCAGGCAAGGCAAGCATATTAGGCGGTGCGATTCTTGTGTTTATCGGTCTGGAGATATTCATTACAAGCTGGTTCTGATATGTGAGGTGTTCCGTGCAGACAGGGTTATATTGACGGTGTTTTATCTTCATCATAGTCTCTCTGTGAGGACGATGAAAATATCCTGAGTATCTGAAAGAAACAGATAAAATTTTGATACATTTAATGTTAACGGTTTGCTGACCGTACCGACTTATACAGCGGTATATATCGGTCAAGTATAATATAACAGTCAGAAAGCCTTGAAAAGGTTTTCACAGTAAAATATTGACAAAGTATTTTATTATTGCTACAATAAGAAAAAATGAAAGGCAGGTGGACAAAATGACAATGATTATGAAGATAATGAATCGGAGTGCTGTTTTGTCCGTTTGCGATTGATGCAGAAACATATCTTTCTGTAAGAACAAGGCATCTCTGATTCAGAGGTGCTTTTATTTTTTTTGTAGGATTCGGAGGCTTACAACGGAACGTCAGGTGCTTTTTTGCGGAATGTCGGCGAGCGCCATTCCCTACAATCACATTCAGAAAGAGGTTGAACAATGTACGAAATAAAATTGATTACAAAGGAAAACATAAGTAACCACAAAAAACTTTGCAAGACTTACATAAAATACAAGAGAAAATCACTCAGGAATCATGGAGAATATCCTGCAAGCAAAAAAGTGTTCAGAGAACTGTTTTACAGTATTATTTCAAAATCTGTATCTGAGATTGTGAGTGATAATCCGAATCGTTTTATTGTTATGCAAGACGGAAAGGACATAATCGGTTTCGCTTCAATGTTAACAAAGTCAAATAATGTTGTTGACATTCCTTATGTTTACGGTGAAGTCAATGACTTTTATATTTCGCCGAAACTGAGAAGAAAAGGCTATGGCAGAAATTTAAATAATTATATTGAAAATATTTTTATCCGGAACGGAACAAAAGTTGTGTTACTCAGTCCTGACCCTGTCAGTGGTATTGATTTCTGGAAAGCTATGGGATATAGTGACACGGGCATTCATCAGGGTTGGGGAAAACATTTTGTTTATAAAAAGCATATAACAGAAAATGAAAATTCAGCCTATTTTGATAAAGCAATTCAAAACCTTGTGACACGGACTGATTTAATTGGAATTAACCCATATAATAAAAAACAAATTAAAGAGGTTTTTGAAGTATGGAAATTGTATTGCAATGAAACGAAACGTAAATTTAATAAAGACGATGTCAGAAAAATGGCTTTTAATGCACGAAAAAACAGAAATGTCAGTTTTAATGCATTGTATTACAAAGGAAAAATAATTGGTTTTACATACAAGGCTGATGATGAAATAAATTATGTATTAACTGAATACAGACAGTTTGAGTAAATGAGTTATTAAATGATTTTATTTATCAAAACGGAAATTAAAAGAGGTGCAAAAATGATAAAACGAAGAGATAACAGGTTAAAAGGTTTCGATTATTCCTCATGCGGAACATATTATATAACCGTATGCACAAAAGATAAGAAAAATTTATTCGGCAGCATCGTAGGGGCGCCCATCGGGCGTCCGTCCTGCAAATTATCAGATTACGGAAATATTGTCGAAGAAGCAATAAACAATATTGAAAAAATATACAAAGGAACACGGGTTGATAAATACATAATTATGCCTGACCATATCCATTTGTTATTAACTGTTTTACAGGATGAAAGCGGACGCCCGATGGGCGCCCCTACGATACCTAACATTATAAATCAACTGAAAGGCTATGTTTCAAAAAAGGTTGGATTTTCTGTGTGGCAGAAATTATACTATGACCATATTATCAGAGACAGGGAAGATTATGATACAAAATGGAAATATATTGAGAATAATCCCACGGCATGGTGTGAAAGGCATGGGAAATTTATTGATATTGAAGAGGTGGAGCTATGAAAGATAACAATTTAAGTTGGACTTTTGACACAGTTGCTTCTACTTATGAAAAACTGCGTCCCGGATATGTTGATGAATTATATAAGGCTATTTTTGAATACAAAGAAATCAAAAACACAAGCCGTGTTGTAGAGGTTGGAATCGGTGGCGGTCAGGCAACATTGCCGTTTTTGAAAACGGGTTGTAATCTTACTGCAGTTGATTACGGTGAAAATTTTTGCAAAATTTGTCGCGAGAAATTCAAAGAGTATCCGAACTTTTCGGCAGTTTCCGGAAAGTTTGAAGATATTGAATTTGACGGTGAATATGATTTGATTTATTCTGCCTCGGCTTTCCATTGGATACCTGAAGAAATCGGATATAAAAAGGTTTATGATATGCTGAAAGACGGCGGCGTATTTGCCCGTTTTGCAAATCATCCTTACCGTGACAAAGGAAATCCTGTTTTGTCAAAAGAAATCGACCAAATCTATGCGGAATACTATTACAAATACCATAACAAGAAGCGGGAAACACTGGTTGAATATTCTGAAACTCAAGCTCGTAGCAGAGCATTGATTGCTGAGAAATACGGTTTTACGGATATTCAGTATAAACTGTTTTATCGCACACGGACATTCTCTGCAAAAGAATACAGGATGCTCCTCGGTACATATTCAGACCATATTGCGATTGAAGAAAAAATCAGAACGGAATTTTTTTCAGAAATAGAAGAAGCAATTAACAGACATGGGGGCAGTATCACAATTTATGATACGATAGATTTACAGTTGGCAAGGAGATTTTAAATCAAAGGACTTGATACAATGAAATTAGTTATAATTTTCGGAAATTTAGCTGTGGGCAAAATGACTGTCGGACAGGAGCTCGCAAAAATTACCGACCTTAAACTTTTTCACAACCACATGACCATAGAGCCGGTAATAGAACTTTTCGGATATTACGAGGGAAAAACAGTCAACAGACTCAGACAGGTTTTCTTTGAAGAGTTTTCAAAGAGTGATAATTACGGAATGATTTTCACATACGTGTGGGCACTTGACCAAAAAGGCGATTGGGATTATATAAAATATGTTTCTGATTTATTTGAGGAACAAGGTGCAGAAGTTTATTATGTTGAACTTGTCGCTCCTCAGGCGATAAGATTAGAAAGAAACTCGACTGAAAACAGGCTCAGAAACAAGCCTTCAAAAAGAAATCTTGATTTTGCACGTAAGGATTTGCTTAATACGGATGAAAAATACCGCACAGAAAGTCATGACGGTGAAATAACATTTCCAAATTATATTAAGATTGATAATTCAGACCTTGCGCCTGACATTGTTGCGGAAATGATAAAAGAGAGGTTTTCGTTATAATTTATTTGTATGAAAGTTGAACTGACAAATTTGATTTTCTTGCAATATGAAATATTGAATGATATAATAAGCTTAAGTTATAAAGGAAAAGGAGTCTGCTTTATGAACAAAACACCTGCTATGCGTGCTGAGGAACTACTTTCTCAGCTTTCACTTGAAGAAAAAATCTGTCAGCTTTCATGTCAGATGCTGTATCCTATACGCGAGGATTACGAGGAAAGACGTATGTATCAGTTCGGAAATTTCCGCAACCCCGGTCATTTCCTGCATGAGCATAAGGGAGGACCTGTTTCTCCCGCAGAGGTTACTGATGCCATAAACCGAGATATACGTCTGAGCATGGAACACAATTCAAAGTCTGTTCCGCCTATTGAACACGCTGAAGCACTTCACGGCGCACAGTGGGGAATGGCAACCTGCTTTCCTCAGCCTATAGGTATGGCTTCAATGTTTGACAGCGACCTTGTTGAACAGATAGGCGACGTTATCGGTAAGGAGTGCGTTGTAGTGGGTGTCAGACAGGCACTTACTCCCGTGGTCAACGTGGTTCGCGATTGCCGTTGGGGCAGAACGATTGAAAGCTTCGGCGAAGATGTACTGATTAACTCCGATATGGGTGTTGCTATCTGCAAAGGTCTGCAGAAAAACGGTGTTATTGCCACTCCCAAACATTACGCGGACAACTATTCCTACGGCGGAAGAGATTCCAATGTTTCCGATACATGTGAAAGAACAATGCGTGAGGTTTATCTGAAGCCTTTTGAAAAGTGTATTAAAGAGGGCGGTGCCATGTCCATTATGGCAGCTTACAACAGCTGGGACGGCGTACCATGTACCTGTAACGAAAAACTTCTCAATGACATTCTCCGCAACGAATGGGGTTTTGAAGGCTTTGTTGTGTCGGATTACAACTCAGTTGAGGGTGTGTGGGAAAGACACAGACTTTACGACACCGAATGGAAAGCTCAGGCAGAGAGCTTGAAAGCGGGCATGGATGTTGACCTGCCTCAGAATTCTTATGATGACCTGATGATTGCATATAACGAGGGATGGATTGACGAAAGCGACATTGACCGTGCCCTTCTTCGTGTGCTTACTGCTAAATTCAGCATTGGTCTTATGGATAAGCCTTTTGCTGACAGAGATGAGGCAGAACGTCTTGTACGCTGTGGCGAACATAAGAAACTGGCACTTGAAACTGCCAGAAGGTCTATGGTGCTTCTTAAAAATGAGAACATTCTGCCGTTTAAGAAAAATGAAATCAAAAAACTTGCAGTTTTCGGCATGGGCGCAGATGTGTTCCCTGTGGGCGAGAATTATTCAGGCCCATTTGAGGTTAAATGGACAGCAGATGATGCTAAAACACCGCTTCAATATCTGAGAGAGTATCTTGACGGCTTTGCCGAGGTTGTTTTCGCTGAAGACAAGGATATTGACAAGGTGGCGTCTGTCTGCGATGCGGCCCTGTACTTTACTACTGTTGTAGAGGGCGAGTCTATGGACCGTTCAGATATCCGTCTGCCCGGTGTGACACACAAGGCACAGAATGATGACGGCACTAACATTGTAGGTAAAATCGAAATGGAGGTCACAACTGACCAGGAAGACAGCATCCGCAGAATGACTGCAGCAAACTCAAATTCCGCAGTTGTTCTTCTCAACGGCTCGCCTGTAGATATGAGCAGTTGGCTTGATACATGCGGTGCGGTGCTTGAAGCATGGTATCCCGGTGAGCAGGGTGCACAGGCAATCTGCGAAATCCTTTTCGGTGAAGTAAGTCCCGGCGGTAAGCTTCCCATAACATTCCCGAAAACCGTTGGACAGCTTCCTCTGTTCTATTCAATAAAGCCGTCGGGCAGACATTACGGATATATTGAAAATGACGGCACACCGCTATATCCTTTCGGCTACGGTCTGAGTTATACAACATTTGCTCTTGATAATTTTGAATGCATAAATAACGGTGACAGTCTGAACGTAAAGCTTACAGTAGAAAATACAGGTGATTATGACGGCGCAGAGGTCGTGCAGGTTTATCTGACAGGCATAAACTGTGATGTTGTTATGCCACTGAAAGAGCTTAAGGCGTACAAGCGTGTTGAACTGAAAAAAGGCGGAAAGTCTGGAGTAGATATATCAGTTCCGAATGAAGCGTTCTGCTATTATGACCGCCGCATGAATCTTGGCATGCATGACGGAGATTATACTGTTTCGGTAGGAACATCATGCATGGATATACATAAAACTTTTGAATTTAAGGTCCGTGACGGGAAATTGGTATAATTTTCATAAGAAGGGAGTTTTACGGACATGCTAAAAACCCGGATTGAATTCTGTAACGGCAAACCCTTTATCTCGGTTGACGGGAAGGTATATCCACCCCTTGCATACACGACTTATTTTGAAGAGTGCGGGACGTTTTCTGATTTTATAAAATTCGGATATAGGATGTTTTTTATAAATGTTTCTTTTACCGATCTGCCTATCAATAACGTAACGGGATTTTCACCGTTCAGGACCGGTGTGTTTGAGGGTGATGTTCCTGATTATTCAGAATTCGACAGCGTTGTGAGAGAAATTCTGGCAGAATGTCCCGATGCGTTGATTTTTCCCAGAATAAATATAGCGATGCCTCGGAAATGGCTTGAAAAACATCCCTTTGAAACTGTGAAAACGAAAACAGGAAATAGAGAATCGTTATATTCTGATGTGTTTTTGCATGATGGTGTAGAACTTCTTAAAATACTTTTGTCACACATCCGTTCATCAGATTATTCTGACAGAATTGCAGGCTATCAGCTTTGCGGAGGAACAACTCAGGAATGGATGCATCACGACCTTTCCGGGTCTGTTTCTCATAGGGGGATTCAAAAATTCCGGTTATGGGCTGAGCAAAAATATGGCATTAAAAACATGAATACCTTTTTTGAAAAAGATTTGAAAAAAGGACATTTAATCCATTTTTACGGAGAGTTCTGCTGTGAGATGGCAGCAAAAACCGTTGAACATTTTTGTAAAGCCACCAAAGAATACATAAACAGTGAGCAGATTGTCGGCGTTTTCTACGGCTATAATGCTTTTGTCAATGACTATCTTCTCGGTCTGCATGGTCTGAGGCTCGTTATAGATTCACCATATATTGACTTTTTTTCATCACCTTGTTGTTATGATGATAACAGGAATCTCGGAGTAGATTGGGGAGATATGTTGCCTGCTGAATCTGTAAAGAGACACGGAAAACTTTATTTTGTTGAGTGCGATGTAAGGACATATCTTACCGAAAGAATGCAGATTTCCCGTCCCGGCAGATATCCGGATGATATCTATAATCTTAAAGATGAACACGGAAACAAAACAGTGTGGTGCGGTCTTGAAACACCCGAACTATCCATTTCTGCAATTCGTAAGACTTTCGCTCATCAGATTTCAAAAGGCTCAGGTATATGGTGGTTTGATATGTGGGGCGGTTGGTTTCAAGATCAAACGATTATGGCAGAAATGAAGAAAATGAAAGAGGTTTCTGAGTATGCTAAAGAGAAAAATGCAGACCTTTATCCGTCAGCACAAACTGTTATGTTCATCGATGAAAAAGCATATTTTAACAATCCGATAGGTAGTGATTTTTGTCATTCGGTAAACAGGACAAGAGTTGCAATGGGTAACACAGGCATTCCTTTTGATTTGTGTATGGTTGAAGATGCGGAAAAAGTTCTGAGTAAATACAAAGCAGCAATATTTACTGCACCTTTTCCATCAGAAACAGGTAAGAATGCCGTGCGTATATGTGAGAAGTTGAAAATTCCATATATACAGTCAACCCCGAAGAAGTCGTTTTACAGTAAAGCGGAGCTGCGTGATTTTCTTGTGAAAAGCGGAGTTCATTGCTATAATGACGGAGATAGCGTTGTTTATTGCGGCAATGGTTTTTTAGGAGTCCATGCAGCTAATGGCGGCGAAATAAAAATAAAACTGCCCGGAAATTACAGGATTAAACCTATTTTGGGCGCTGATACTGTCGAATGTGAAACAGAATTTTTGTGTCTTGACATG
>CAZDQE010000042.1:0-20242 GCA_964507395.1 uncultured Eubacteriales bacterium
GTCCATGCTGCAGGGTGAAACTGCGGCAACTGTTGTAAGACGTGTTTTGTCCATTTCATGGCACAAATCGTTGAGAATATTGTGGTTTTCAAGCAAATCGGGGTCATCGTCGCCTTTCATTGTAATTTCATTTGAAAGTCCCCACACAACGATTGAAGGATGATTATAATTCTGAGTGATAAGCTCCTTCATCTGTGAAATTGTGTTTGCACGTCCGCCGGGCATATGCTGTGAAATGTAAGGAATTTCTGCCCAGATTACAAGACCGTTCTTATCGCACAAATCATAGAAATACCGGTCATGCTGATAATGCGCAAGACGAATTGTGGTAGCACCCACTTCCATGATAAGGTCGATATCCTCTTCATGATGCTCGGGAAGAAGTGCATTACCTACACCCCATCTGTCCTGATGACGCGAAACACCTCTCAAGGGGTATTCTTCTCCGTTGAGGATGAAACCGTTTTCGGGGTCAACCCTGAAAGTACGGCAACCGAATGAGGTTGAAATATTATCAATAACTTCATTTTCTTCAACAAGCTCAGCAGTGAGAGTATAAAGATAAGGGTCACGTCTTCCGTGCCACAGGTGAACGTTCTCAATATCGAGAGAAGCTTTTGTATCTTTAGTTTCCGCCTTTGCTATTTCTTTGCCCTGTGCATCTGAAATCACATAACGGATAAGCTGATTTTCTTTTGCATTTGTAAGATAAACCTCAGCTTCAACCTTTGCATCTTTTCCTGAAATTTCAGGAGTAACCTTAAGTCCGGGGCCGCCGTAATAATCAAGGTCAAAATGTGACTCATTAACACAGATAAGGTTTACATCTCTGTAAAGACCGCCGTAGAAAGTAAAGTCTGCAACCTGAGGATATACCTCCTGTGAGGGTGAGTTATCAACTGCGATAACGATAATATTATCTCTCTGAAGAGAATCTGTAATATCAACTCTCCATGTTGAATAACCGCCGTCATGATGAGCAAGATTTTTGCCGTTTACAAAAATGTCTGCTGATGAGTTTGCGCCGTTGATTTCAAGATAATATTTTTCCGCCTCAGGCAAATCCATTTTGTCAAAGGTTTTTGCATAAAGGCAAGTACCTCTGAAATAATCATTTCCGCCGTCCTGTCCGTCAATCGCATTCCATGAATGAGGAAGATTCACCCAATACCAATGTGCGGGAATTTCAGCAGGGATTTCACATTTTTCTTTTGTGAATGCCCATTTTGCATTGAAATTTAAAATTTGTCTCATAGTATTTTACCTCTTATTTATTATCAGAAGCCCGACTTTCGTCGGGCCTCTTTTTTATTATTTTGTTGCTTCAGCTCTTTCAGCAAGCTCATTGTTCATCTTTTCAAGAGTTTTCTTGTCAAGATTGTAGATAAATGCAAGGCTTACGAACATGAGAACTGCACTGAAGAGATAGAGTCCTGATACGAGCCAGCACATATTTGCGGCTGTTTCTGCACTCTGACCTTCTGTTCCAAGCTCTGAAACATAGCCGAGAAGACCCATGACAACAAGAACAACTGAGGGACCGATGCCCTGTGCAAGCTTACGGAAGAATGAGTGAAGTGAATAAACTGTACCTTCTTCACGTTTGCCTGTTTTCCACTCGTTATAATCAATAGCGTCAGCCATAAGTGCCCATGATACGCATGTGTAAACGCCAAAACCGATACCGTAAATCGAAAGCGAAAGAATATAAACAACAAGAGCGATATTTTTATTTTCAATCACGGGGAATACGAACATGAGCAAACCGCCGATAATTGAAACAAGCGAACCGACTGCTGCCACTTCTTTTTTACCCCACTTGCTTACCATGTTCTTTATAAAGGGCATGAAGATAAGCATGGGAAGGAAACCGATAACGGAAACAAGACCCGAAAGACTTGCTTTACCGAAATAAATTGCAAACATAATTGATGTTGCGGTAGTTGCTGACTGCATACCGAGGAACATTGCCATTGCGGCAAGCGTTGCACCGATAGCGGCACGGTTTTTAAAGAAGTTCACAAAAGCCGTGAAAATGTTGAACTTTTCGCCTTCATTAACCTTGACTGTATTATCGGGAACGCGGACAGTAATTTTGCTTATCATAAACATGAATGCAATAAATCCGAGAACACCCATAACAAGCGCCGCCCAGAAAACGCGTTCACCGAGAAGCGTTTCAACCTGAACACCTGTTTCAGGATTTATTACAGCGTTGCCGTTTTCGTCAACCTCTTTATGCCAGATAAGCATGGGAAGAACGACCATAGGAACTATGTTACCGAACATTGAACCGACAGAACGCCATGTGGAAAGCTGTGCTCTCTCGCCGCCGTCCTCTGTAATAAGGGAAAGCATTGAGCCGTAAGGAACGTTGGCTACCGTGTAGCAAGCATCCCATATAATATATCCGCCGACAAACACAAGGGTTTTTATTGCGAGACTTGCGTTAGGCACAGGAATAAAAACAAGTGCGCCTGCAACAAGAAGTCCGATAGCCCCGATTAAAATGTAGGTTTTGAATTTGCCGAGTTTGTACTTTCTTCTGTCAGCGTCAATAATCGAGCCGATAAGCGGGTCATTGACAGCATCCCATATCTGAACGATGAGAAGCAACACTGAAAGATAACCTGTTTCCAGCATCATGTAAGCCAGCCAGAAGGTCTGGACTGTGCCTTTGAGCGAGAAGCTCATGTTACAGCCAAAGTCACCGGCGGCATAAGCGATTTTGTCCAGCATACCGAATTTGCGGTAACCGTTAGCGTCTAATTGCGCTTGTTTTTTCATAAAATTTCCTCCCTTTTCCACTTTGTTATTGTCTTAACAAAGCCAAGTAACAGTATTGTAGCACAAGATATTGTGCAATGTCAACTAAATTTAATAAATACAGATGAAAACTTTTGGAAATTTTCCCACCAAGAAAAAGAACGGAAAGCTGTTAAACATTCCCGCTCTTTTTGTTGTTTTTCTCCTATTTTAATTCTAAGCCGTCTGAAAAAGCCTTGCCGACCTTTTCGCCGAGTGTGATGTATGTGTTATTGACAGGGTCAAAGGTTATGGGGTTTAACTTTTTCACATCAATCCTTCCGTTTTCATCAAGTATCCGTTCATCTGCAGAAACATTGATTATCTCACCTACCATACGGCATGAGTTTTCATCATAGCTTATCATTTTACACTCAAGTGCCATAGGAAGCTCTTCAATCAAAGGTGCGTTTACAAATTCGCTTTTTGCTTCATGGAAGCCCGCTTTCGCAAACTTATCGGAAACCTTATTGGCAGAAACAACCCCCACATAGTCACATTCTTTCACATGGTCCGCATCAGCCATGCTGACGGTAAAAAAGCCTGTTTTCAGAATGTTTTTAACGGTTTTGTGACCTGCACTCAGACACATTGAAATTTCATTTTCTTCACTGATTCCGCCCCAGGCTGCATTCATAGCATCAGGAACACCGTTTTCATCGTATGATGCCACAATAAACACGGGCATAGGATAAACCATTGGCTTTGAGCCGAAATTTTTTCTCATAAGGAAACCTCCGTTATTATTGGAAGATGGTCTGAAACCACTTCATTTATTATTTTTATAATACTTCCCGCTTCTCTTTAAATAATCTATAAGCATCATTGTCCAGTCGGTCTGTATGAAATCAGCGCCTTTGTCGGCTATCCAGCCCCAGCCGTAATCCTCTGAAACGGTAAGAGCCGAATCGTCACTGTGACCTGCCGAAAGCTGTTCCTGATAATCATAGATAATCGAATTTACCCATACAAGCTTGTTGTCCCTGTGCATCATTTCAAAAAATTCATCCTGCGCAACAGGTGCTGTTTCACTATCAAAAAGTATTTCCGCTCCGATATAGTTAATGCCGCTCTTTTTAAGATTTTCATGTTCGGGGTGAACATCTCTGACAATCGGCATAAAGGGAAGCTCAGGGCAAAGATTTTCAAGAACAGACAAAACCTTTTCGGATATTTTGCTTTTCACAAGTATCTGGTCCGTCATGCCGTGGCTCTTTACCGTCTCATAGATTTTTTCGGGATTATCCCAGAATTTATCAATATTTATATAGCATCTGCCCTTGAACTGCTCAAGAAAATCGTCAAATGATGCAATACCGAACTGCGTCGGTGTATCGTCGCCGTTGACATAACGAAGCTTTTTTATCTGCTCAAGCTTTTTGTGCTTTAAATTCGTGCGTTTATTCAGATGAGGCTTTTCCATTCCCGGATGGAAAAGAAACAGTTTTCCGTCAGCACTGCAACTGACATCCACCTCTATCATATCTGCACCTTGTCTGAGCGCAATTTCATAAGATGCCGCGGTGTTACAGGGAATATTACCCCCTGCCGCCCCTCTGTGAGCAACAACGATTATGTTCTCTTTTGCTTTTTCTAAAATATTAAAGCTCATTCCAATCACATCCTTGAATTAAATTATATCATTATAAGCTCTGTATTTCAACACTTTTTCTTGACTATGCAGAAAGCGTTGTTATATAATATAAGAAAAAAATGACGGAGGTCAATTTATGGATAAATTTGCAAGATTCAGATTCCAGCCCTGTATTCCCCTCGGAGAGGACGGAAAATGTGCTACCGCATCGTTCAAGCACATCTCTCTTTCAAGAAAAGCGGCTACAGAAGGTATGGTATTACTCAAAAACGAAAACAATGCTCTGCCCCTTAAGAAAAGTGAAAAAATTGCACTTTTCGGAAAAGCTACAATTGAATACATAAAAGGCGGAGGCGGAAGCGGTGATGTTCACACACCTTACATCTGCAATATTTTTGAAGGCTTCTCAGACAAGGATGTTGAAATTTACATGCCCCTTGTGGATTTTTATAAGGACTATGTAAAAAAGGAAAGCGTAAATATTCCTACTCAGGCTCAGATCAACGCAACATGGGACATCGTCAACGCAATGGAATTCTGCACAAAACGTGATGACATGACTTACGATACATTTGCAAGCATGCATGTTCCCGAAGCAAAAGTTCCCGATGAGCTTATGGAAGATGCGGCAAAAAATGCCGATACTGCAATTATTACTATCAGCCGTTTTTCTGCCGAAGGTGTTGACAGACGTCCTCAGGGCGGTGACTATTATCTGTCAGATCTTGAAAAAGACCTTATTGACAAGGCAGGCAAGCTTTTCAGAAAAGTTGTTATAGTTATCAACTCAGGCGCTACGATCGACTGCGAATATTTTGCAGAAAACGAAAAAGTTGACGCCATTCTCTTCACATGGCAGGGCGGTCTTGAAGGCGGAAGAGCAATTGCTGACATTCTTGCAGGCGATGTTAACCCCTCAGGTAAGCTTGTTGACACGATCGCAAAAAGTTATGACTGTTTCCCGTGCAAAAATGATTTTTGGGAATGCTTTGACCACCTTGATTATTCAGATGACATTTATGTAGGCTACAGATATTTTGAAACCGTTCCCGACGGTAAGGAAATGGTAAGATATCCTTTCGGCTTCGGTCTTTCTTACACAAGCTTTGCAGTTACAAACAAGCTGTGTCTTGAAAATGAGGAAAAAATCCTCGCAGTTGCCGAGGTTAAAAACACGGGCACAGCTGCAGGCCGTGAGGTTGTTCAGGTTTATTACAGTGCTCCTCAGGGCAAGCTCGGCAAGCCTGCAAGAATTCTTGCGGCATACAAGAAAACTAAGCTTCTTCAGCCGAATGAAAAAGAAACTCTCGTAATGTCTTTCGATATAAACTCCATGGCAAGCTTTGATGACCTCGGTAAAATTCAGAGATCAGCTTACGTTCTCGAAAAAGGAGCATACAAGTTCTATATCGGCACAGACGTAAGAAGTGCCGAAAAAGTTGAATTTGAATATGAAGTCAAGGCTGACACAGTTACAGAACAGCTCAAAAATTGGTGCAAGCCTTTTAAACTTGAAAAGAGAATGCTTTCTGACGGTACATTTGAAAATCTTCCCACAGGTGAAGAGAGCTACTTCTATGCTGAAAACAAGCCTGCAGGTGCTGCCGCTCCCGAAAAGGAAGTTATGTTCGACAAGGTGGGCGAAGAAATCTCAATTGACGAATTTGTATCTCAGTTCACACTTGAAGAACTGATGGATTTCGTAGGCGGTCACGCTCCGACAGGCGTTGCAAACACAGGTTGCTTCGGCGGTCTTAAAAGACTCGGTGTACCGGCAGTTCCCACTGCAGACGGTCCTGCAGGTCTCAGACTTGAACCTGAAACAGGTATTCCCACAACTGCATGGCCTTGTGCAACACTTCTCGCTTGTACATGGGATGAGGAACTGATTTTCAAAGTAGGTGCCGCAGGCGGTACCGAAGTCAGAGAAAACAACCTCGGTGTATGGCTCACACCTGCCCTTAACATTCACAGAGACCCGCTTTGCGGAAGAAACTTTGAATATTATTCCGAAGACCCGTTGGTTGCAGGTAAATCTGCCGCAGCAGCAATAAGAGGTATTCAGTCGGCAAAGGTTGCAGTTTCAATGAAACACTTTGCTTGCAACAACAAGGAAGCAAACAGAATGGGTTGCGATTCAAGAATTTCCGAAAGAGCACTTCGTGAAATTTATCTGAAAGGCTTTGAAATTGCAGTAAAAGAAGGCGACCCATGGACGGTAATGTCTTCCTACAACCTTATCAACGGTCAGCACACTTCTGAAAGCTACGAGCTTCTCACGGGAATTCTCCGTAACGAGTGGGGCTTCAAGGGCATGGTTGTTACCGACTGGGGTGTTAAAAATGACCCCGTCAAGGAAGTCAAAGCAGGCAACGATATGAAGATGCACTGCGGATATCCCGAAGACCTGAAGGTCGGTTTAGATGACGGCAGAATTACACGTGCAGACTTAGAGCTTTGCGTAAAACGTATTCTTGAAATGTTCCTGAAACTCGTATAAAATATAATCACAAAAACCTCAGAGAAGTTTTGAATTTCTCTGAGGTTTAAATTTTTTATTTACTCCATTTTATAAAGCCGTAGCTGTCAAGAATCTGAAAATACTGCGAAAGTCGGTCATAAAGAGGATTTGCTTTTTCACCGAAATGTTCTTCAACAAATTTTCCTATCTCAACAATGTCCTTTTCGCCGTCAATCAGAGGCCATACGAAGCTTCCCGTTTCATCAAGATGGATGAAGCTTATCTTCGGCTTTTTCAGAATGACCTGAAAAAGCCTGTTGAAAAAACCTTTGTTCTCAATTTCAAGAGTAACCTTCCCCTCTTCATCAGCTTTCCAGCCGATTTCGGGATTCTTCACGGGGACTTTTTCAAGATAATTTTCTTTTTCTTTGTTTTTCATTTTGTCTTATCACGCTTTTTCCACAGTGAGAATTTGAGAACTGTAAGAATGATAACTGCAAAGAGTACGATTCCGCCGATATCGGAAACTGCCTGAGGAATACCGAATTTTGCAGAAAGGTCAAGTGCTGAATCTACGCCGAACACTGCAAGAAGAGCAAGGAGAATACCTACCAAGCCTTCACCTGCTATCATACCTGAGCAGAAGAGAACACCGTCATTGACAATTTCTTTCTTTTCTTCCTCGTTTCGTTTCATCTTATCCATAGCAAGACGGATAAGACCGCCAACCATGATACAAGCATTAAGCTGAACGGGAAGATAAATACCGATTGCAAAGGGAAGGACAGGAATCCCTACAAGCTCTGCAACAACTGCGAGGAACACACCGATAAACACAAGTGCCCATGGAAGATTGCCTTCCATAACACCCTCAATGATAAGCTTCATAAGTGTTGCCTGAGGAGCCGCAAGCTGGTCTGAGCCGAAGCCCCATGCACTGTCAAGAAGATAAAGCGTACCGCCGATTGCAAGTGCTGCCGCTACAACGCCGATAATTTCACCGAACTGCTGTTTCTTGGGAGTTGCACCGAGAATGTAACCTGTTTTAAGGTCCTGTGAAGTATCGCCTGCAATTGCAGAAACGATGCAGATAACTGAGCCGATTGCAATTGCACTGCTCATGCCTGCAATACCTGTTGCACCTGTAACCTTAAGGATAAGTGTCGCAATGAGAAGCGTTGCGATTGCCATACCTGAAACGGGGTTATTACTGCTTCCTACCAAGCCAACCATTCTTGAAGAAACAGTTGCGAAGAAGAAGCCGAAAATAACAATAATAAATGCACCTAAAAGTGATACGGGAATCGCTGGAACAAGCCATACAAGAAGTGTGAGAACAAGAATTGCAACAATTACAACCTTGAGATTAATGTCCTGAGCCGTTCTTTCGTTTGAAGCTGTGCCTGAGCCCTTCATGCTCTTAACTGCGCCCGTGAAAGTCTTTACAATAAGCGGAAGTGATTTGACAAGGCTGATAATACCGCCTGCTGCCAGAGCACCAGCACCTATGTATCTGATGTATGAACTCCAGATAGCCGATGCGCCGCCTGATGCAAAAATTTCGGAAACAGGCTCAGTGCCGGGATAAAGAATGATATCCGCACCGAAAAGCACGATAAGGGGAATCAGCACAAGCCAGCTCAGAACACCGCCTGCAAACATATAAGATGAAATTCTTGCACCGCAGATATAACCGACGCTCATAACCGCAGGATAAATCTGCGTTCCTATCTGACCTGCAAAACCTTTGACCGATGCTGAAATTTCACCAGAAACAAGCTTAAGTCCGTCGATGATGAACTTAAAAAGTGCCGCAAAGCCCATACCTGCAAAAACTGTTGATGCACTTGAACCGCCTTTTTCACCTGCAAGAAGAACTTCTGCACAGGCTGTACCCTCGGGATAAGGAAGAACACCGTGTTCCTTGACGATAAGCGCATTACGAAGAGGCACCATGAAGAATACACCTAAAAGTCCGCCGATCAGAGCGATAAGTGTAATTTCAAGAATACCGGGTTTCTCCATTTTGCCCTCGGCTGCCCAGAGGAAAAGTGCAGGCAAAGTGAAAATCGCACCTGCTGCAAGTGATTCACCTGCAGAGCCGATTGTCTGCACGATATTGCTTTCAAGAATCGAATTTTTACGCATAACAATGCGGATTACGCCCATTGCGATAACTGCCGCGGGGATCGATGCCGAAACCGTCATACCTACGCGAAGACCAAGGTAAGCATTTGCCGCACCGAAAACAACTGCTAAAAGCACACCCATAACGATAGATGCCACAGTGATTTCAGGTGTTACCTTTGACGCGGGAACATACGGTTTGAATTCATTTTTATTGTCCATATTTTCTCCTATCCGTCAAATTAATGACTTTATATTCAGCGTATTATATCATAAATGTGAACAAATTGCAACCTATCTGCAATTTTCCAGCATTTTCACAACAAGGCTGAAGGTTCTTTCGGTTGATGAAACTGAAAGCTTTTCGTCAACGGTATGAACGTCTGAAAGCTCAGGTCCCATCGCAACACAGTCAAGGTTTTCGATGCCTGATGCAAACACGCCGCATTCAAGACCTGCATGAATTGCCTCAAAGCGAGGCTCATAGCCGTTCTGTTGCTCAAAACACTTTTTATAAATCTGCTGAAGGGCAGAATCCTCCTTATATTCCCACGCAGGATAATGCCCGAAGGTTTCCGTTTCAAAACCGAGGAAAGCTGAAAATGCTTCAAGCTTTTCTTCAAGGAAAGTGAGAGCAGATTTTTTGTTACTTCTGAGCGTAAAATGAAGAACGATTTTTTCTTCCTCAGTTTTCAGTATTCCCAGATTGAGTGAGGTTTCAACAAGATTTTCAATTTCCTTGCTCATCTCCACCACACCGCAGGGTGCCGAAACGAGAGCAAAAATAATCTTATCCTTTATTTCTTCGTCAAGCACCTTTTCTGTCTGTTCTCCGCCGTCATTTACGTAGTATTCAAAATTCGGTTCTCTCTCCGAAATTTCTTTCTTTATAATTTCAAGATATTTTTCAGCTTCGTCTGCAAACAAAGCCTTGTTATCTGTCAGAACTGAAATTCTGCAGATATTGGGAATCGCGTTGCCCTTATCACCGCCGTCAATGCTTATCAGATCAAAGCTTGCTGAGTTTTTCATGTGATTTAAAAATCTGCCTGCAAGAATATCGGCATTCACTCTGCCGTCATTGATTTCCACACCGGAATGACCGCCTTTAAGACCTTTTAGCGCGATGTCAATTCTTGTTCCAGTTTTCTCTTTTTCCGTAAAAGGAGCAGTTATAACAAAATCACTTCCGCCCGCACAGGAAACAGTCAGGATTCCGTCCTCTTCCGCATCAAGATTTATCATCTTTTTACCTCTCAAAACACTCATATCAAGCTGAAGTGCGCCAATCATTCCTATCTCCTCATCAGTTGTGAAAACGGCTTCAAGAGAGGGATGAGCGTATTCATCACTGTCGAGAATTGCAAGGACCATTGCTACTGCAATTCCGTTATCGGCGCCGAGCGTTGTGCCCCTTGCTTTGACAAAATCACCGTCAACGAACAAATCAAGTCCGTCTGAAAGAAAATCAATTTCACTTTCTTCCGTTTTCTGACAGACCATGTCAAGGTGTCCCTGCAGAATGACGGCTTCAGCGTTTTCATAGCCTTTTGTTCCGTTTTTGAAAATCACAACATTATCAGCTTCATCTCTGAGAACCCTGAGTCCCCTTTCCTCAGCAAAAGACACACAGTAATCTGCAATTTTCTTCATGTTCCCCGAGCCTCTCGGAATTGAAGAAAGCTCTTCAAAAAATTCAAAAACTTTTTCAGGTTTAAGGTTTGCAAGCTTGTTCATTTCTTTTCCTCCGAAAAATAATATGTTTTAGTATAACACAAAAGCATACCCTTTAGCAATCGAAACCCCTGTTTCCTCACACAGAAAACAGGGATTGTAAATTCACTTTGCCGAGAACATCATAACAAATGCTTTTTTGCCTTCGGGAAGTGAAAGCTTTATGCCGTCAGACATTAATTTTTCGCCTGTCATTCTGTAAATATTTTCAGGCTCATCAATTGAGTATACCTCATATTCCTTATCCGAAACAAGTCCGTTAAGGCGAAGTATGTATTCCGTATCTTTCACATTTTCACGCTTGTAAACAAAGGCTGTACCCGTAACGGCATCATCTGATGAATACTGCATTGCAAGGATTTTTTCATCGTCATATCCTCCGCTTTCAAGAGGATAGAAATTCTCTGCCATCATGGCTCTCTGCTCTTTGTATACGCTGAAATATTCGCTGTAAATCGTACCGAAGGTTTCAACCGTCAAAGGCATGATACTGCTTCGTGCTGAATATTCATCATAATTATACTGCACTGTGCCTGAAAGAGGAAGCCAGAAGGAAAGTCCGTAAGTCTGAGCCTGAGTGGCTTCAAGAATATCATCATGCATCGCACAGTTGTAGTCGCTTCTCCACACAGGAATGCTTCTTCTTGTCATTTCAAGGTCAAGGCGTCTGCCGCCTGATGCGCAGTTATCAATAATAAGTCCGTCTATATTTTCTGTCAGATAGTCAAGATATCTGTAGTGGTTTGTGATGTAATGATTTTCACAGATACCCTTTCTGCCGTCATAAAATTCCTTGTCTGCAATTTTCCAATATTCCTCAGGGGCGAAGTTGAAATCCTGTCGGTAAACCGATACTCCGTTTTCTTTCAGAGAGGCAGTAATCAACTCACATATATACTGCAACGCTTCTTCGTTTGCAAAGTTATACATAACATTGTCACTGTCATCAAGATAAATAAGCCATTCATCATTCTGCAAACCTATGTTGTAAAGTTCCGTGTCATATCTTAACCTTTCAGGCTCATACCAGAGAACAAGACCGCAGTCTCTCTCTTTACCGTAATCGGAAAGCTCACTGATACCGTCAGGATATCTGTTTTTATCAGGAACCCATGTACCTACCGAATCGTGCCAACCCTCATCGTACTCGTACCAGCCTGCATCCATCCAGAAATAATCTACTTCTTCGAAAACCTTTTTATCAAAAGTGTTCATCGTGTTGATAATCTGTTCTGCAGTATTTGTAGAGAGAGGACCTGCAATCTCCATCATAGTCATAACATCGGGAATATTTTCGGGATATACCGAATCTGTTACCCAATCTCTGAAAACATTAAAGCCTTTCAGCGGATTTTCGCTGTTATAGAACGAAAGAGAAACAAGGGGCGAACGGACTTCTTCATCGGGAAGAAGATATGCTTTAAAGTTCTCCTGACAAACCTTGATCGAGGTCGAGCCTGAAATTTCTTTAATCACAGTTTTCCAGTGACCTGACCAGCCAACACCTAAAATCAGATCACAATTTTCGCCTGAAAGGTTGAAGTAAGGAAGGTAATTATCTGTTGACCTTCCCTCAATACTGTCAAAGGTTGCGGGAAAAGCCGTAAGATTTTTACGCATCAATGCAAAATCGTAAGGCTCATCACGGCTTCCTTTTGAATAATAAACAGTAGTGTCACCTGTTTTGAAGGACTCATCAAGAGCATAAAAATTACTGATAACAGGTGAATTCTCCCCTGCCTCGTTATTTATGTAAACTGTCCATTCGCAGGTTGCGTTTTCTTCATAAATCGTAGCTTCAACAGTAGCGGTAAGTCCGCTTGATTTATGCTTTAAGGTTATGTAAGAGGTTTTTCCGCACGCATAAACCTCCCCTGTTTCGCTTTCGGGAGAAACTTCAATTTCCCAATCATCAAGATTTTTATTGAGAGATTTTCCCCCTGCCTTGAAATCATAGGGCAGTTCCGTAATACCGTTTTTAAGCAGAATATTATTATCATACCATTCCCGACAGGTGTTTTTTTCACTCTCTGTCAAAATAATTTCATCAGCAGAAATGCTCTCGAAATTTATTGTCTGATTGTACTGCAGCTCAGGGAGTTTTTCAATATCAGCAATAAGACCCGTAAAAAAGCTTGAAAAGAAATAGAATACCGCCATAATAAATTCCGGCATAAAAAATCTCCTCCTTTCAGAGAACAGTATACAACAAAGTTATGTGAAAAACAATTAAAATTTCAAAATTTTCCTGCATGCAATTTTTTAAAAATGTATAATTCTCTCCGATATGCACATGTACTGACAAGGCAGACTTAAATAACAAAATTAATAAAAGCTGAAAACTAATGATATTTATTCTTCTTAAGAACTCATAAAAAGAGGCTTTCTCACTTTATCAGCGGGAAAGCCTCTTTTTTTACATCAGAAATTTTTCTTGTCAAAAAGACCTGCAAAGGTCGTAGGCTGAACTGAACACAATAAAATCATTGACAAAAGTTTCTTCGTTTTTTCATGATTTTTACCTTTTTCTGATTATTTAATAAAGATGTTTCATTTAAATACCGAAAAGATTTCTGAAAAAGTCTCCGATTGCCTTGAAAGTGTTTTTGAAGAATTCTGCAACTTTCCGGAAGAAAGTAAGTTCTTTCTGTTCTTCCTCGTTTTCAGCAGTTATCTCTATGTATTTGTAATTTTCCTGTTTTGCATTGTCATAATCCTCTGCATCTGCACCGTCAGAAGAAAGAGATGCTTTAGCCGTCACGTTTTTATCGAGAATTATACCGTCATTACATATGATTGCAGCAGCATTATCTGCAGAAGCAGTAAGTTTTCCGTTGCCTGTAAATTCAGGAGCACTGTTGCAAATAATTGCTGATGATGTGTCCGCACACATTATCTTGTTTTCACCCTCGAGAGAAATTTTTGCATATCCGTCAACAGAAAGAGGCTCTGAAAGTTCAGCATTTCTCAGATAGAGTGTGTTTGCGTTTCTGTCAAAATAAATATTCCAGTTTCCGCTTTTGTTTGTAGTGCCTGAAATTTTACCATCCTTACAGGTGTAGTATGAAGCCTCCTGTGAGAAATTGAAAACTGAAGTTGTACCGACCTTAACAGATTTTACTGATGTTTCGATTTTTTCCGGGGTGATTGAAACTGATGTCAGATAGTCACCAAGTGATACATTGCTTCTGTCTGTGAAAGTTGTATTTATCATACAGGTGTTATAGCTGAGAACTCTGTTATTCTTATAATCAGAAGAAGAGAAAATATCAATGTCAACGTTACTGTTCTCAACAAGGAGAGTGTATGTATAAACACCGTGGTTTTTAGCTGATGAGCCTGTTTCCTCGTTGTTAAGTACAATGTCAATGTCGCTGTCAGAGAAAGTTACTGAAAAAATTTCAATTGCGACTGAATTTTTACAGTTATCAAACACCATATCAAGGTCAGAATTTTCAAGCTGTAGCAAGCAACCCTGAGGATTTGAGAAAATGCCGTAAGAATTGTCCGAGTTTTCAAAGGAGAAGTTAAGGTCAGAAGCATCAATTATAATTTTGCTTCCTATCATACCTACAGTTCCCTGAACGGAGCAATCATTTGCATTAAAATTGATTTCAGTTTCTGAAATTCTGATTTCACCCATGCTTGCTGCAATACCGCAGCACAAAGCGGCGTTTGTGTTTGCATTTATTGTAAGTGAGCCTTCACCGCTGATTAAGGTTGAGCCGTAAACACTGTAAATGCCTGTGCCTTCCATGTTTTTAGCATTCTTGATCGTGATCGTGTTTTCACCGAGAAGGACAATGTTCAGGTCATGTACAGAAACGATACCTGTTGCCATATTGAAATTAAGGTTTCTCACTGTGTCTATTTTGGCATTTTCAAATTCCGCATCATTGAGTGTAAGGGTATTGCTTGCGGTGTCATACGCAAAGTTATAATTGTTCTCTGTTCCCTCTGCGATTTTACCGTTTGATTTTATTTTCCAATAACCGCCGTCTGTAACGTCCTGACCTGCAACAACAACTACCTGCGGGTAGCTTTCCCCTGCCGCAAAAGAGGAAAGCGACATCATGGGTACAAGGCAGAGAATTGCCAGAATTACTGATAAAACTTTAATTTTTGTTTTCTTCATAATATTTTACCTTCTTTCCTGTATTACTTTGGAAGTGCATCGGAAATTGATGCAATAAGCTCTTGTATTTCAGGAGATATCTCATCTACCCACTCTTTAAGCTGCGTTAAAGCATTATACATTCCTTCCTGTGTTTCGGGTTGCTCAAGCCATGCCATCAGGTCAAAGCCGAACATAGAACAAACCCAGTTTACCGCCATATAAACACCATATATCGCGATAAGCGGAATGAAAAATAAAAATACCATTGGTGAACCCATCATAAAAAACCCCTCCTTTCATTTAATTTTTATTTTCATAATATAATCAACAAAAATCTGAAATGTAACAAAAATTTTTCTGATTATGTAAAAATTTCTTTGAAAAAGGCACCCATTCTGACAAAGAATGAATTTATCGCAGATGCCATTCTGCTGAAAAAGTTTTCTGTGTCGGTCATTTTCACTATCTGAAATTCGGCTGACACACTGCCTGAATAGTTACCTTTTCCCGTAACCACCACTGTTGCCGTACCTTCTTTTTCGTTATTGGAGTACGATGCTGTGTAATCGACCCCTTCGCAAAGAATATTTGATGAATCAGTTACAATCAATTCCGGAGTAACGGCATCGCCGGTATAGGCTTGGTCAGCAATTGGTGAAATCACAGCAGAAGAAATATTTTTTGTAACTATAGTAAACTTTGTTTTGTTTGAGAAGTTTTTATAATCGCCTTTGCCTTTAACTGTGACATCAGCTTCGCCTACATTGATGTTATTTGAATAAGTGACGCCGAAATCAATGTATTTATGAAGCGTGTTACCTGAAAAAGTAACGGTAATCTCAGGTGTGATTGCTTTTCCCGTATAAGTCTGATTCGGTATGGGCGACACAAGAAATGTGCTGACTGCTATGCCGTTATTCTGAGCGTATTCATAAATATATGAGTCTTCAAAGCAGAGAATTGTAAGGTTATCACAGCCCTCAAAAGCATTGTCTGCAACCGATGTTACACTGTCTGAAATGACTGCTGTTTCAAGTGACTCGCAGTTTTTAAAGGCAGCGGTGCCGATTTCGTAAACTGTATCCGGAATTATGATTTTTTCAAGTTCTGAACAGTTTTCAAATGTACCGTAAATTTTTGAATCTCCGCCGATTGAATTTATCCCATCGCCAAGGAAAATTTCCTTTATGTTACAGCCGTAAAAAGGAGCGGAGTTCTGAAGATTTTCAAGGTCAAGGTCGCCTTCAATGTTACGATACCTGTCAACAGTACAGTTTTTCGCATTGAAATAAAGCGTTTCAAGTTCCGAACAGTTACGGAAAGCACCATAGCCGATAACCGAAAGATTTTTCGGAATTGTCAGAATTTGCAGCTTTGTTCCTTCAAAGGCAAAGTTTCCGATTTTCTCAATGCTTTCGGGCAATTTCAGTGTGCTGAGTTCAGTACAATCAAGAAATGCGCCTGTTCCGATTTCTTTGAGATTTTCACCAAAAATTGCGGTGCTGAGTCCTACTCCCCTGAAACAATGGTTGTCAATTTTAACAAGCTCTGACGGGAAATTGATTTCTTTAAGTCCCACACAGAACTGGAAGCCTCCGTATTTCAGCTCTGTCAGTTCATCACACAGAATAACCTTACTGATGCCCGTATTCCATGAGAAAGCATATTCGCCGATTTTTTCAACTGTGGATAAATCAAGCGTTCCCTTAAGCTTGCAGAACGTAAACGCTCCTGCGCCGATTTCTTTTATGTTCTTTCCGAAAGAAGTGTTACTGATAGATGACTGATAGAAGCAACTGTCGCCTATCGAAACAAGCTTTGACGGAAAGTTGATTTCTTCAAGAGCTCTGCAATTATAGAACACGCTGTTTTCAAGAACTGTCAGATTGTCATTCAGCACAACCTTTTTAATGTTTTGATTGAAACCGAATGCTTTTTCACCGATTTTCTCAACTGAGGATAAATCAAAATCCCCTGTCAGATTGCAGAAATAAAATGCACTCTCACCGATTGACTTCAATTTATCTGAATAAGCAACATTTTCAAGCTTATAGCACTGTTCAAATGCTTTGTTTCCTATATTTACAACGCCTTTCATCTGAACACTTTCAAGCAGTTTGCAATCTTCAAAAGCACTGTCTTTTATTCCCCTGACACTATCGGGAAGTGATACGCTTTTAATTGATTCGCAACCGAGAAAACAATCTTCAGGAATTATCTGAACGCCGTCAGGAATGTTTACACTTTCAAGAGCTATGCTGTATGCAAATGCAAAACTGCCTATGCTCTCCACTGTATCAGGCAGTGTTACGGAAAGGAGTTTATCTGAGGTAACTTTGCCGTCTGTATTGTTTTTAAGCTTTGAAAAATTAAGACTTGAAAACGCAAGCGGTGCAATCGCCGTTACTTTATAAGAGCCCAGTTTTTCAGGAACAGTAACATTTACGTCATTACCTGTGTAGCCTGAAATGACCGCTTCCGATTTTTCATTGAGATAATACTTGAAACCGCCTGATTTGTATGTCTTTTTTATATCAGCGTCTAATGTAGAAAAAACGATATTTTCGCCTTGTACATCAGAGCAGAAAGTAAACTTCTTTGAAACCATTGACACAACTGTCTGGTAGTAAACCCTGCCGTTACACACTATTCTTTTTACCGAACTTCCTTTCAGATTTCCGCCCAGAAATGTTCCGTTGCACACAATCTCCTCAAGTGCAGAATTTTTGTTGAGAGAAACTTTCTCAAAAGAAACCCCGTCAGCGTTGCAAATAATTCTTTTGATGCTTGTCCCCTGATCATCTGTAAGGTCAGGCTCTGTAACATTTGTGCCTAATGTCAGCTCTTCAATAGGCGTACCGTCAAAGGAGAGCAGAGTGAAATTCACAAGACTGTCGGGAAGATTTATTTCTTTAAGCTTAGGACATTCGGCAAAAGCATATTCTTCAATTGTTGTAAGCCCCTCACTGAAAACAACCTCTTCCAGCCTGTCCATGTTTCCGAAAGCATTTTCGCCGATCGTTATGACTGTTGACGGAATCACAACGCTTTTTACTATTCTGTTAAAAAATCTGTTGGGATGCTTTTCAAGGCTGTCGTCAGTCACTGAAACCCTTCTACTGTCACCGTTGAAGCAGTAATCGTATATTTCCACAACAGGCATGCCGTCTATTTCTGAAGGGATGGTAACTTTTCTGTTGTGTCCCCTGTAACTTGTGATTGTAACATTGTTACTGGAATCAACAAAATATTCATAATCTCCTTTTTTCTTTAAGTCCAGAGCATTGACCGTAAATATTCCCGCATCAAGCACGGAAAACACTGACACAGCTATTGCAAATGACAGCAAAATTGAGATTACTTTCCTTTTCATAAATTCACTCACCTTTTTCATTTTTCCGAAACTGCAAACGAGCAGTAACAGCTTTCATATTCTACAGTTACATTCAGGGTTTCTTTGAAAAGCGTTTTGTTATGCTCATAGCTGACTGTATATTCATTTCTTTTCAGTTCTCTTTCACTGCCGTCACTGTAAAGTGCGTAAACCTGCATCGTATCACATCTGAAGGTTTCCAAATCCTCAGCCGTAAAGTCGAAACTGTCGGGAAATACCGCATAAATTGAATTCAGCTTTTTCGTTGATACATTTTCAATTACCCTTACAATTAATCTTTCCGTAAAGCCGTTGGATTTAATTGTAACTGTTTCATATTTCGCTTCTGTTCCGAAGCTTTCAGAAACTTCCGCAGTGTAATCCTCAAGCCGTATAAGTTTTCTTTCTCCGTTGGTGTATTCGGCAAAAACTTTTATTCCGTTACTGCTGAATTCTTCGCCCACGTAATATTCCGTCTTGAAATCAGGTGATGTTTCAACGATGATTTGTTTGATGTCGGCTGTTTCTTCTGTGATAATATCCGTTGCGGTCTCAGACTTTTTGGTTGTTGTTTCAATTTCGGTTTCGGCAGTTGTTTCCTCAGTATGTACAGTTGTCGCCTCTGTCGTTTGCTCACTGTGGAAAATTTCAGAAACAATGCCCGAAAGAGCCCGCATAACAGAAAAATTTTCTTCAGTTTCAAGCTGTGTTCCTGCTATGAGAATCAACATTGCTGCAACGGCAGCGGCGGCAGCAATTCTGAATTTGTTATCTGTTTTTATACCAAGTTTTTTAAGAAATTCTTTACGTGAAATGATCGGAAGAATCTGTGCTGTATCGCCTGAACGGATTACGTTAATAACATCAGCACATTCATCAATAAAATCAAAATCTATTTCCCCATCGTTTTCAAAAGCCTCATCCATAAAGCCTTCCAGCGTTTCGCAAAGCTTTTCGGCTAAGTTTTCGGTAAAATCGGGGTGCAGAAGTATTTCTTTGCTAACTGTAATCACTATGTATTCCTCCTTCTTTTTCAATATCGAATGCGTAAACCATATCTTTAATTTTGTTTCTTAACCGCATCAGTCGCATTGACGCGGCAGGTCTTGAAATTCCTATTTTCTCCGAAATTTCTTCAACGCCGATTTTACGGACATACCGCAGAGTGTACAGTTCCTTTTCTTCTTCAGACAGGAATTCAATCAGCATTTTTGCCAGCTCTTCGTAATCAATCAGTTCAAGACGAAAATCATATTCTTCATCTGTAACACCGATTTCAGATGCACTTTCAAGAGGAATCTCACGCTGTAATTCTTTTGCAGTTTTCTGCTTTTGCCGTTTGACGAAGTTGTCGGCAGTACGGTAGAGGAAAGTTTTTGGGTCCTCAAACTCATTACCTTCAAGCAGCTTGTTATAAAAAACTAT
The DNA here is from genome assembly GCA_964507395.1 of uncultured Eubacteriales bacterium. Taxonomy (GTDB): domain Bacteria; phylum Bacillota; class Clostridia; order Oscillospirales; family Acutalibacteraceae; genus SIG575. The sequence continues at coordinate 19,637 of CAZDQE010000042.1, forward strand.
GAAGGTTTCCTGAACACAATCGTCTGCAGCTTCCCTTGAACCGTTAAGGCGAGAAAGACAATAGTTAAAAAGCTTGATTCGGTATGTATCGTAGCAATTCTGCAGTAATGTGTTTATACGCTTTTTTTCGCTTATTGTCCTCACTCCTTTCACAATCCTTCATATTAATAATCAACGAATTTTTAAAATGTAACAAAAAAATTTATATTTTTTCAAAATAATTATAAACCCATAAATAAAATCATGCAATAAAACTGTATATAAAGGCGTTCACATCCGCTGTAAAAGTAAATTTTATACCACTGTTACTATGAAATAAACTATTGACAATTTACAGCCGTAACGGATACATAAAAAACATTCTCTCCGATATGCACGTGTACTGACAAAGCAGATTGAAACAACCGAGCTGTCAGACAGTGATAAAATTATTTTAAAAATCTGCAAAGTAGGTATTGACATTTCAAAACGATTATAGTAAAATATCAGGGTAGTCAAATTGACTTGGGCCATTAGCTCAGTTGGTTAGAGCAACCGGCTCATAACCGGTCGGTCCGGGGTTCGAGTCCCTGATGGCCCACCAATTTAATATAGGGGTATAGCTCA
>CAZDQE010000043.1:0-20020 GCA_964507395.1 uncultured Eubacteriales bacterium
ACATAATTTCGTGCAAGGGGTTTTTAGAGGTCCCCTAAAATATAAAAAAACTCAGCTCCGACCTTGATTTTCACCAAAGTCGGAGCTTTTTAATTGATACTGTCAAAAACGGCTTAACCTATAACCTTATCCTTGATTTCCTGAACTGCTTTTTCAGCAAATTCTGCGATTGTCATTGAACCGATATCGCCCTGTCCTCTCTTTCTGACAGAAACAGTGCCTTCCTCTGCTTCCTTATCACCGATAACGAGCATATAGGGAATCTTTTCAAGCTGTGCTTCACGAAGCTTGTAGCCAAGCTTCTCACTTCTTGTATCAACATCAATTCTTTCAACACCTGCTTCTTCAAGAGCTTTCTTGACTGCATACGCTGCATCCTGATGTCTGTCCGCAATAGGAACGATTCTTACCTGTTCGGGTGAGAGCCAGATGGGGAATGCACCTGCATATTTCTCAATAAGAAGTGCAAGTGTTCTCTCGTAACAACCGATTGATGTTCTGTGAATGATATAGGGGTTTTTCTTTGTGCCGTCACGGTCAACATATTCCATGCCGAATTTTTCAGCAAGCATCTGGTCGATCTGAATGGTGATGCGTGTATCTTCCTTGCCGAAAACATTCTTGATCTGAATATCAAGCTTCGGTCCGTAGAAAGCAGCTTCACCGATACCTACTTTATAATCCAGTCCGATATCGTCAAGGATTTCTTTCATCACGCCCTGAGCTTCATCCCACTGTTCCTGTGTGCCGATATATTTTTCTGTGTCATTGGGATCCCACTGTGAGAAGCGGTAAGAAACATCGTCATAAAGACCGAGAGTTTTAAGCATAAAGATGCAAAGGTCAAGGCATCTCTTGAACTCATCAGCAAGCTGTTCGGGAAGGCACATAAGGTGACCTTCTGAAATTGTGAACTGACGGACACGGATAAGTCCGTGCATTTCACCTGATGCTTCGTTTCTGAAAAGAGTTGATGTTTCGGCAAGACGCATGGGAAGATCTCTGTATGATCTTGCACGGTTAAGATATGCCTGATACTGGAAAGGACATGTCATGGGACGGAGTGCGAAAACTTCATCATCCTTTTCTTCATCGCCAAGAACAAACATACCGTCTTTGTAGTGGTCCCAGTGTCCTGAAATTTTATAAAGGTCACTCTTTGCCATAAGAGGAGTTTTTGTTCTCATCCAGCCCCTTCTTGCCTCTTCATCTTCAACAAATCTCTGAAGAAGCTGAACAATAATTGTACCCTTGGGAAGAAGAATGGGAAGTCCCTGTCCGATGCAGTCAACTGTTGTGAAAATTTCAAGTTCACGTCCGAGTTTGTTGTGGTCACGTTTCTTTGCTTCTTCAAGCATTGTCAGATACTCTTCAAGAAGTGATGATTTTGTGAACGCTGTTCCGTAAATTCTCTGGAGCATTTTGTTGTTTGAATCGCCTCTCCAGTAAGCGCCTGTGCAGGATGTAAGCTTGAAAGCCTTGATTCTGCCTGTATCGGGCACGTGAGGACCTGCACAAAGTTCAACAAATTCACCCTGCTTGTAGAAAGAAATATTTTCGCCCTTGTCAGCATGCTCTTTGATAAGCTCAATTTTATAAGTTTCCCCCGCTTCTTCCATAAGCTTGATAGCTTCTTCCGGAGCAAGTTCAAACCTTTCGAGAGGAAGTTCTTCTTTGACGATTTTCTTCATCTCTGCTTCGATTTTTTCGAGAATTTCAGGTGTGAAAGAAATATCGCTGTCAAAGTCATAATAGAAGCCGTTTTCAACTGAGGGACCGATTGTAAGCTTTGTTTCAGGATAAAGGCGTTTTACTGCCTGTGCAAGAATGTGTGATGCTGTGTGACGGAAAGCCTTTTTGCCCTCATCGTCATCAAATGTTACAAATTCAAGCTCACAATCTTCTGTTAGCCTCTCTCTTAAATCCTTAACCTCACCGTTGATTTTGCAGACGCACACAGCCTTGTAAAGACCTGCACCGATTGACTTTGCTACTTCCATAGCACTGATGCCGCTTTCAAACTCGCGCACGTCATCTCTGAGTTTTACTTTAATCATAATTTATCTCTCCTTACATAATTTATAAAAATAAAAAAGCCCATCCCCGAAAAAATCAGGGATGAGCATAAATTGCCCACGGTTCCACCCGTATTGCCGCAAAAAGCGACCGCCTTAAAATAACTTTTAACGCAAGTTTTACGTTCACCTTAATCAATGCTTTCGGTGACTCTCGGGAGCGGTAACTGTTATCGTCCTTTTACATCCGATTTCAGCCTCTGTCGGATGCTCTCTGAAAAACGACATTGAAAACAGCCTTCTCCGTCTTCGATTTCTTATATTTTTTCAATATACCTGAATTATATCACCTCTTTTGACCTCTGTCAAGGATAATTAATTGACTTTTCTCAAAATAACTGTTATCATATTCAAGGAAAATATTATGAGAAAGAACGGTGACGCAAATGGCAGAAAATAAATATCAGGAAATACTCAACCAGATGACATTAGAGGAAAAAGCAAGTCTTTGTGACGGCCTTGACTATTGGCACAGCCAGCCGATAGAAAGACTGGGTGTTAAATCAATTGCATTCAATGACGGACCCCACGGAATCCGTAAGAAAGGTAATCCCGAAGAAAACAACGACCTGATGAAGGGCGTTCCTGCAATTTGCTTCCCCACGGCATCAGCAACAGCTTCATCATGGGACCCCGACCTTATTTACAAAATGGGTCAGACCCTCGGCGACGAATGTCTTAAAGAGCAGGTTTCAGTTCTGCTCGGACCGGGTACAAACATAAAACGTTCACCGCTTTGCGGCAGAAACTTTGAATACTTTTCAGAGGACGGTGTTCTGGCAGGTGAAATGTCAGCCGCTTTTGTAAACGGTGTTCAGTCAAAAGGAATCGGTACATCTCTTAAGCATTTTGCCGCTAACAACCAGGAATCACACAGAATGACTATTAACACAGTTGTTGACGAAAGAACACTTCGTGAAGCATACCTTCTTCCCTTTGAAATCGCAGTAAAGAAAGCACAGCCCTGGACAATAATGTGCTGCTACAACCGTGTCAACGGATTTTACGGTGCCGAAAACAAATGGCTTCTTACAGATGTTCTGCGTGACGAATGGGGATTTGAAAATCTCGTTATTACCGACTGGGGTGCAGAAAACGAACGTGTTCCCGGACTCATTGCAGGTCAGGAAATCGAAATGCCTACATCTTCCGGTGAAGGTACACGTCTGATTGTTGAAGCCGTTAAAAACGGCACTCTTGACGAGAGCGTTCTCGACACTGCTTGTGACAGAATTCTTGCTCTTGTTGAAAAAGGCGTAAAAAGTCTCGGAGAATATACATACGACCCACAGGAGCATCACAGAATTGCCCGTGAAATCGCATCTCAGTGTATGGTCCTTATGAAGAATGATAACAATCTGCTTCCTCTTAAAAAGGATGCCAACATTGCAGTTATCGGTGAAATGGCGGTAACTCCCCGTTATCAGGGTGCAGGTTCATCACTTATCAATCCCATCAGCCTTGATTCTGCATATTCTACAATGAAGGATATGGGCATCAGATTTAATTACGCACAGGGTTATTCAACAAAGAAAAAAGACAAAAAAAGTGACGAGTTCTATATCTCTGAGGCTGTTAACACTGCCAAGAATGCAGATGTTGCACTTCTCTTTATCGGACTTACCGATGAATACGAAACTGAGGGTAACGACAGAAAGCATCTCCATATTCCCGAGCTTCACAACAAGCTCGTTGACGAAGTTCTTAAAGTTAACAAGAATGTTGTTGTTGTGCTTTCAGGCGGTGCTGCAATCGAAATGCCCTGGGCAGACAAGGTTCCTGCAATTCTTAACATGTTCCTTACAGGTCAGGCAGGCGGAAGCGCCGTTTGCGATATTATTTTCGGCGATGTTAACCCCAGCGGTAAGCTTGCTGAGACATATCCCCTTGCACTTGAAGACAACTCAAGCTACAACTATTTCCCCGGCACATCTGTTTCAGTTGAGTACAGAGAAGGCATTTATGTAGGTTATAAATACTATGACACTGCCAACAAAGAAGTCCGCTTCCCCTTTGGTCACGGACTTTCCTACACAACATTTGAATACAGCGATGTAAAAGTTTCTGCAGACAGCATTAAAGATACAGACACAGTTACGGTTTCATTTAAAATTAAAAACACCGGAGCTGTTGACGGCGCAGAAGTTGCACAGGTATATGTCAGTGATGTTGAAAGCACAATTTACCGCCCTGTAAAAGAACTTAAAGGCTTTAAGAAAGTATTCCTGAAAGCAGGAGAAGAAAAAGAAATTTCAATCACTCTTGACAAACGCGCTTTTGCTTATTACAATGTAAAACTTCACGATTGGCATGTTGAAAGCGGTGACTTCAGAATTCTTGTCGGTGCTTCAAGCCGTGACATCAAACTTGAAACAACTGTTTTTGTGGAATCAACAGTTGAGGCCGAAATTCCTGATTACAGAAAAACTGCGCCTTGTTATTATAACGCTGACATTACAAAGGTAACTGACGATGAATTCACAGCAGTCTACGGCAAAGAATTGCCCCCGTCACAGAGAGATAAGAGTCAGCCTCTTACAGTGCTCAACACTCTTGAAGATGCAGCAGACGGCAAATGGGGCGGCAGACTCAACAGACTTCTCAAAAAATTTCTCGGCACAGAAACACTGATGGGCGCAGTTGCACTCCAGACACCGATCAAGAATTTTATTTCCATGAGCTTCGGTCTGTTCAGTCCCGAAATGGCAAAAGGTCTTCTCATTATTCTTAACGAAGACAAGATGTGGAAAGGTCTTAAAATTATTTTTAAAGGCATACCGAATCTTATTAAAAATCTCGGCAAATTAAAACAAATATAAATTTAAGAAACAGGGTTGCCAAGGCAGCCCTGTTTTTGAAGGTGTTTTTATGAATAATAATTTACCTCTTATCCCTTATCCCAACGAAGTAAAATTTTCCGGTAGAGAAAACTATTTGAATTTCTCTGAGATTTCTTTTGAAAAATGTGAAAAACTTTTCGCAAAAGACGAGTATGAAATCGAAATAAAAGACGGAAAAATTTTTATAAAATTTGCAGATGAACAAGGTAAGTTTTATGCAGAAAAAACTCTTGAGCAATTAAAAAATTCAGGAGAGAAAATTCCCGATTGCACCATCAAAGACAAACCTCAGTTTTCAAATCGTGGTTTTATGCTTGACCCGTGCCGTCACTTTTTTACAGTTGAAGAAATCAAAAATGTTATTGATGCGGCAGCGTATCTTAAAATGAATGTTTTTCACTGGCATTTGAGCGATGACCAGGGTTTCAGAATTGAAAGCAAAAAGTTTCCTCTTTTAAATGAAATCGGATCTTACAGAAAAAATTCACTTTTCGGCAGAACAAATGAAGGGAAGCCTCACGGCGGATTTTTCACTCAGGAAGAAATTAAAGACGTTGTATCTTATTGCAAAGAAAGATATATTGAAGTAATTCCCGAAATTGACATGCCGGGACATACGATAGCAATTATCGCATCTTACCCTGAACTTTCCTGTAAAAAAGAAAAAATTGATGTCTGCATGAAGCAGGGAATTTTCCCCGAAATTTTGTGTGCAGGAAATGAAAAGGTCTATGAATTTATATTTGAGCTTTTAGATGAAATTATCCCTCTTTTTCCGTCAGAATATTTTCACATCGGCGGTGACGAGGTTCCCAAAAAGAACTGGAAGAAGTGCGGTTTCTGCACAAGAAAAATGAAAGAAGAAAATCTTGAAAACTTTGATGAACTTCAGGGATATTTCATGAACAGAATTGCATCTTTCCTTTTGTCAAAAAATAAGAAGCCTATAATGTGGAACGATACTCTGAAGAGCGGTAAAATCGAAACAGAAAGTACTGTCATTCAGCACTGGCTTCACGATAAAAAAATAATGGAAGATTTTATCAGTAACGGCGGAAAATATATTGAGTCTGACTTTTTCCACTTTTATTCAGACTACCCCTACCACATGACTCCGTTGAAAAAAGTTTACTCCTTTGAGTGTGAAAAAAGTGAAAATCTGCTCGGAGTGGAAACTCCTGCATGGTCCGAATACATAAGGTCTTTTGACAAGCTTTCCTATATGCTTTTCCCTCGCATCTGTGCAGTTTCAGAACTTGCATGGACAAAAAATGAGAATAAAAATTATGAAAGGTTTTATGAAAACCTAAAATATTTTTATCCTTATTTCAAAGCAAAAGGCATTAACCCTGCTGATTTAAAATTCGTTAATCCGAACGTTTTAAAACGACTGAGTGGTACAATAAAATATTGGTGTTCAAAAAGATAAAAAATCCGCCGAAACTTTCCAAGAGTTTCAGCGGTATTTTTTATCTTAAAAATGCTTATTTGTTTTTTGTAAAAGCAATTCATACACCGAATTCAATTCTTTGCTCGGCAAAAATATATTCACCTTTGCATACTTAGTTTGAACGGAAATTATCTGCATAAGTTTCTTCTTTTGTACCGAAATAACATCTGAATAATTAAATTCAAATTTTTCATTTACCAAGTCAATTGTTCCACAACTTACTCCACAAACGGAATTATTTTTCAGCAAACAAAATCTTTTTTGGTACAGCATCCCCGAGTAAACGCCGAGAACCGCTAAAACCACAGCTAAAAAGATAAAGAGCTTGCCCATGCTTTCAACAACTGAGTTTCCCATTTCGGTATAAATTACACCTTCTACCGCAATAAACACCGCACATATGATCATCATAATCGCTTTGATCTTACCTGAACTTGCACAGTCAATTCTTCTGATAACCATATCATCTTCTCTTACTTCTTGTACCGGTGTGTGGATGACTTCTGTTCCGCACCCAGAGCAAAAAGTTTCGTTTCCCAAAAGTTCTTTCCCACATTTTTCACAAAACATTGTTTATTCCTCTTTCCATTAAATTTTCAGTTGATATCCTCATAGCAATCATCACAAACAAAAACCATCATCTCTGCAAGATTTTCATAGTGTCTTGTTGCTTTTTCATCACACCAGGCGCAAACTTCACTGCAATCTTTGCAAACATATGATTTGCCACCATCTTTAAGTTCATATTCCACTGATGGACTGCGACCACACCAATCACATTCTTCATCAACTGTATTGGGAGCAAAAATTAAAACCCCAATCAAAACTATAAGTACCGCAACAGCAATACAAACAATAATGGTCTTTTTATTGTTTTTGAATTTTTCCATATATTTTCACTTCCTTTCATTTTCGTCTCTTATTTTAATTATTGGACAAACAAATTATATCATTGTTGATTTTAAATGTCAATAATAATATTAAAAATCATTAACACGATTTAATAATATTGATAAAATAAATCAAACACTATTTTTTTGTGGGGATTATATTATGATAAATTTCAAGGCAATCGGACAAAGGATAAAGCGTATGCGTAAAGAAAAAGACCTGACACAGGAAAAACTGGCAGAACTTCTCAATATATCAACAGAGCATCTGAGCCGAATTGAAACTGGCTCTTACAGACCAAGCCTTGCTTTGATTGAAAAAATTTCAGAAATTTTTGAAATTGATGAACAGGAGTTGATGTTCGGTAACAACGCAGAAAACCATAAAAGCAACGAAATTTCAAAAAAAATCGAAACTTTGTCTGACAATAAAAAACAAGCTGTATCAATTATCATAGACTTAATTTCAGAATAAAAAAGTGAGTCGCCACATCTTGTGTCGACTCACTTTAATTTTATTTAGGATTTTCCGAGATTCATAACGGGTCATTCGTGAATGACCCCTACAAAGACTAAATCAATGTAAATATAATAGTATCCCAGACTCAAAACATTTCCGCAAGGAAATATTTCATTATAAAGAATTTTTATTTTGTGGGGTATTCAAGGTTTGTATACCCTTCAAGCACTTTAGCCATGTCTGCGGCATCAATTTTTGCCTGTTCTAAATCATGGTCGCGGTAATTTCCGCATTCAATTGCGCTGACGCCGGGAATTTCGCCCTCATAGTCTGCAATAAACAGAAAAGCTTCTCTTGTCAGTTTGATTACATCCTGTCCGTCCATTCCGCGGGTAAGGAAATAACAACCTGTTCTGCAACCCATAGGACCGAAATAAATTATGTTATCGGTAAAAGGTGAGTTTCTCACATAAGTTGCAAAGAGGTGCTCGATTGTATGAATTGAGCCGTTTGTGAGAACTTCCTCCACATTTGGTCTTCTCATTCTTATGTCATAAGTTGTAACGTCTCCGTCAACACGGGACACATACATACCCTTTGGAAGAATTGTATGGTCGATTGTAAAGCTTGCAATTTTTTTCATATCATTTACTCCTTCATTTGCTCATAGAGATTTATTACTGCTTTTCTTAAAACCTCATTTTCTTTTTTTCTCAATCTCGGGTCATCTTTAAGAACATTTTTCGCCTCAGCCTGTGCTTCTTTAAGAGTTTTCATATCTGTTAACAGATTTGCAATTCTCATCTTAGGAAGTCCGTGCTGGCGTGAACCGAAGAAATCACCCGGTCCTCTCAGACGTAGGTCTTCGTCTGCAATTTTAAATCCGTCTGACGTTTTGCACATAACCTTAAGTCTTGTCTGAGCTTCTTCATTCTGTGCATCGCTGACTAAAATGCAGGTGGATTTTTCTTTACCTCTGCCCACACGACCTCTTAACTGATGGAGCTGTGAAAGACCGAACATTTCTGCGTTTTCAATTACCATAATTACCGCATTGGGAACATCAACACCCACTTCGATTACGGTAGTTGCAATCAGCAGCTGTGTTTTGCCCTCTGCAAAACCACTCATAACCTTGTCTTTTTCTTTCGGCTTCATTTTGCCGTGAAGAAGTCCCACAGTATAATCTTTAAATTCGTTATTTTTAAGATTTTCATAAAATTCAGCAGCAGAAGTAAGCTCACTTTCCTCTGACTCAACGAGAGGACATACTATATAACCCTGCAAACCTCTGTCAAGATGCTTTTTGACATAATTCATTGCCCTTTCGTGCTTCTCATAGTCAACGAAAAAGGTATCAATTTTCTGTCTGCCCGGCGGCAATTCATCGAGAACCGAAACATCAAGGTCACCGTAAATCATCAGAGCAAGCGTTCTCGGAATAGGCGTTGCAGACATAACAAGCAGATGTGGCTCTGTTCCTTTTTTTGAAAGGTTCCCTCTTTGCGCCACACCAAAACGGTGCTGTTCATCTGTTACCGCAAAGCCTAAATTCTTAAATTCGACATCTTCCTGAATTATAGCGTGAGTTCCGACTAATAAATCTATTTCGCCGTTTTTAAGTTTTTCTTTTATTTCGTCTTTTTGCTTTTTCTTTACAGACCCTGTAAGAAGAGCTACCTTGATATCGGTATTTTCAAAAAATTTTGAAAGCGTAGCAAAATGCTGGGTTGCCAGAATTTCTGTCGGTGCCATTAAAGCACTCTGAAAACCATTCTTTGCTGCGTTATAAATCAATGCCGCCGCAACTGCAGTTTTACCTGAACCTACATCTCCCTGAACAAGTCTGTTCATAGGGATATCTTTTTTCATATCTTCTACCGCTTCACTGACGGCTCTTTTCTGTGCGCCTGTCATGGTAAACGGAAGAAGAGAGCAAAATTCTTCTGTTTTATCTTCTCTGATTCTGTTTACCGTCTGTTTCTTGACTCTTGAACGAAGCAGAAGAAGTCCTAATTGCAAAATAAAAAGTTCTTCAAATATGAGCCTTCGCCTTGCAACCTCAAGATTTTTTTCAGACTGGGGAAAATGTATGTTTTCTATAGCAAAAACCAGTGATGACAACTGATATTTCAGTCTGATACTATCTGTCAAAGTTTCTTGTATTGAATCTTTAAGGGCATCTATTGCAGTTCTGACAGTTTTTTCGATAATTTTTGTAGAGAGAGACTGTGTTGAAGAATAAATCGGTCTTATTCTGTCCCCTCCCTCAGAAGAAGCGAATGCAGGGTTTGTCATTTCTCTTTTGTAGAGGTTTCCGCCAACCTTGCCGAAGAAAACATACTCTTCTCCCTCTTTGAGAGCTTCTGCGGCATATTTATTGTTGAAAATTGTCAGTTCCATTATTTCTTCGCCGTCAGAAATTCCGCTTTTGTAAATCGTAAGACCCTTTCTGATGTTAGCACCATACGGTGTGTGTGTTATAAAACCCCTGATACATGCAGTTTCACCGACAACAGTTTCGGAAATCTTCTTCACCTTGCTCCAATCCTCATACATCCGAGGATAAAAATCAAGAAGGTCCCCCACAGTGTTAATGCCGAGCTTTGAAAAAAGCTCGGCTCGTTTTTCTCCAACACCTTTTAAATATCTGATATCAGTGCTGATGTCCATATCGGTCTCCAATTACTCAACTGAAATTACAAAACTGTACACAGGCTGACCGCCGTTCAGAACAGACACATCAACCTTCCCTGCAAACTTATTTGAAATAAGAGCTTCAAGTTCATTTGCTTCTTCTTCAGAAGAATCTTCACCGTAAATAATTGTTACCATTGATGCATCAATCTTCTTAATAAGATTCTTTGTGATTTTGTATCCTGCTTTAACTGCCGAATGTTCAATCTCAGTAATTTTGCCGTTTTCAAGGCCAAGAATCTCGCCCTGTTTCACATTTCTGCCGTCAACAACACTGTCACGTGCAGCAAAAGTTATCTGACCTGTCTGAACACGATTTGCAGCAACCATCATGTTATCAAGATTCTCTTTAGAACGGACACTCTCATCAAAGTTGAGCATTGCAGTAATACCCTGAGGAATTGTCTTTGTTCTGAGGACATGAACCTTCTTTGATGTAAGCGGTACAACCTGCTCAGCAGCCATAATAATATTCTTATTATTAGGAAGAATGAAAACATGCTCTGAGGCTGTGCTGTTTACGGCTTTCAGCAAATCTGCCGTACTCGGATTCATTGTCTGACCGCCGCTTACAACATTGTCAACTCCGATTTCTTTAAAGAGCTCGATTACACCCTCTCCTGCCGCAACCGCAACAAAGCCGTATTTCTTTTCAGGTTCAGCGAGAGGTACATCGTCCTCGTCTTCAACACTGTCACCTGCGCCCCACTCTGCGTTTGCGTGCTGTAATTTCATATTTTCAATTTTAATGTTCATAAGAGAACCAAGCTTCAGACCTGCCTGAATTGCATTGCCCGGCTCGTTTGTATGAACATGAACCTTAACTATTTCATCGTCTTCAACCACAACTACGCAGTCACCGATAGATTCAAGGTAGGCGCGCATTTTGATTGCAGAGCCTTCCTTCAGGTTCTTCATTTTATCTACGATAAATTCTGTACAATAGCAGAATTTAATATCTACATTCTCATCACTTGCAGCCCTTACCGTAACCTCTACAGGCTTTGCGCTGTCGCCGGCAAGCTCAACAATTTTACCGTCGCAGAAAACGCTCTTCATGCCTTCAAAAATGCACAGAAGACCTTTACCGCCTGCATCAACTACACCTGCAGTTTTAAGAACAGGCAGGATTTCAGGAGTTTTCGCAAGTGATTCATCTGCGTATTTACAAGCACGTGTCCAGAGCTCTTCGGGAGTAACTGAACTGTCGTTTTTGAAATCAGCAGAAATTTTGTCTGAGGTTTCGCGGATAACAGTAAGAATTGTACCCTCTGTGGGCTTCATAACAGCATTATAAGCCGATTCTTTACCGTTTTTGAGTGCATTTACGACAATTTCGCTTGTTAAATTTTCTGCACCTTTTGCACCCTTTGCAATGCCTCTGAAAATAAGCGAAAGAATAACACCTGAGTTACCTCTTGCTCCTCTGAGAAGGGCAGATGCCGCCTTATCGAGAGCTTCGCTTACTGTTACGGTCTCGGGAAGATGTTTCAGCTCTCTTGCAGCAGCTCCGATTGTCATTGACATATTTGTGCCTGTGTCACCGTCAGGAACAGGAAAAACATTGAGGGCATCAACCTCTGTCCTGAGATTGTTTATGTTGTTTGACGCTGAAATAATTGCGTCTACAATCAGCTTTCCATTAATCATCAGATAAACTCCTCAAACTTTTATTCGCCTTTAAGGCCGTCCACAAAAACATTAACCTTGTTAACTTTTATGCCTGTAGCCTCTTCGACACTGTAGCGAACCTTTTCATCTATACTTTTAACAACTGCTCTGATATTGAGTCCGTATGTTACGACAATATGAAGGTCAATTGAAATCCCGTCATTATCCTTGTTTACGACAACACCCTTATCAATATAAGAACGCTTGCTGAATACTTTTGAACGAATTCCTTGCTGGACATTACCGTTTGACATTCCGGCAACACCGAAGCATGAGGTTGCAGCATTACCGATTAACTTACGGAAGTAGTTTTCACATATATCAATTTTGCCGAGATGATTTTCCAATGTTATCATACTCACCGCTCCCTTACAACTTAATTATATTTATTATACTACATTTCTTTAATATAATCAAATATCTTTTTATTAAAATTAATGTAAATTTTATTTTTTCTCGAAATATTATATATTATTCACTTGTTATGGTTTGATTTTTATACATTTATATGGTAAAATTCATACATAGCCATCGCGAAGGAGAAGATAAATATGGTTTGGAAAATTATTTTAGGCATTATTTTATTGTCAATCGTCATTACGGCAATAAAAGCATATTTCTTTAAGCCAAAAAAGAGTGAGCTTGAAAGACCGCCCCTTGAGCCTGAAAAGGCAGATGCCGAAAGAGCAGCCAAGCATCTGAGCAAGGCACTTACATTCAAAACAATAGCGAGAACAAACCCTGCTGAAACAGAATGGGAAGAATTCAGAAAATTCAGAGATTTTCTTGAAGAGGCATATCCGCTCATACATAAGAATCTTTCAAAAGAAATCATTACAGATGCCAGCCTGATATATCGTTGGAAAGGAAAGAACAGTGACCTGAAACCTATCGCTCTTCTTTCACATCAGGATGTTGTTCCGGTAACGCCGGGAACAGAGGACGATTGGAAGTATCCTGCATTCAGCGGACACAATGACGGCGAATTCATCTGGGGCAGAGGTGCTCTTGATATGAAAAACCATCTTATCTGTGTTATGGAGGCAATTGAAACTCTTCTTGAAGATGGCTATGTACCCGACAGAGACGTTTATCTCTGCTTTGCACATGATGAAGAGGTTAACGATAACGGACTTTCAGGTGCAGTTGATATTGTGAAAACACTTAAAGCGCGTGGAATCCGACTCGAAAGTGTTCTTGACGAAGGCGGAGCATTCCTCACAGTTAAAGTACCGGGAATTATAGATCAGACAGTCGCAGGCATCGGAATGGCTGAAAAAGGCTACAGCGACTACAGAATCACTGTACACGCAAAAGGCGGACACTCATCACAGCCACCTGTACATTCAGCTCTCGGTGAGCTTGCGGAAGTAATCCGCGACCTTGAAAAACATCAGTTCAAAGCAAAGCTTATGCCCTTTATGATGGACCTTTTCAAAAGTGCGGGAAAGCGAGTATGCTACCCTGCGAGATTGATTACATGTAACATTCCAATCCTCAAGCCCGTTATTCTTGCAATATGCAAAAAAATTCCGCCTGCGGCTTGTCTTACGAGAACAACGACCGCAGTTACAATGGCAAAGGGAAGTCCTGCATCAAACGTTCTTCCGCAGAGTGCATCTGTTACCGTCAACTTCCGTCAGATGCCGGGAACAAGCGTAAAAGACGTTGAAAACCATATCAGAAAAGTTGTAAGAAATAAAAACATTGATATTGAGCTTCTCGGTTGCAAAGAAGTTTCACAGTTTGCAACAAAAGATTCACAGTCATACCGTGCAATTGATGAAATCTGCAGCCGCACAGACCCGAAGAAAAATTTTGTTGTTCCTTACCTTGTAATGGGAAGCACAGATGCATACCATTACGGTGAAATCTGCGATAACGTTCTCAGATTCTCACCTTTCAGAGTAAGTGCTGAGCTTCTTATCCGCACACATGCAACCAATGAATGCTGTCCCGTAGATACGCTGGAAGAAGCGGTTGCATTTTTCAAAAGATATGTAAAACTGGCTTCAAAGGAAAAAGAAGACAGATAAAGCTTCATAAAGACTAAGCGTAGCAGAGATGTTATTTCACCTCTGCTGCATTTTTAATACAGACAAAATAATTTAAACAAATATTCTTTCTTCACTTCGTGACACCTCCCCTTGCGTTTTCGAGGGGAGGCTTTGTTTACCGTTTGTTTATCGCAGGGTTGACCCTTGCGGTCAACCGAACAAGCACCGAAATTCTTCATTTTTCCGTTCGAGATACCTCGTTTTGCTAAAATGGTTAAAATAAGAAAATAAAAAGCGAGCACCACAACGGTACTCGCTAATGTTTTTTAAGACTTTAATTATTCAGCCTTTTTTCTTGTGCATACGAATGCACCGGCTGCTGCAACTGCAAGAACTGCAAATGCTGCGATTGAAGAAGCCTGACCTGTTACAGGGATTTCAGCCTCTTCAGGAGCTTCAGTTGTTGTAGTATCTGAAACTTCTTCTACCCCAGTTGTAGGTTCATCAATGACATCACCTGTGTAGATACCAACGATTGCGCCGCCAACTTTGCTTTCTGCAAGTGTGTCAACGATAGGTGCTGTGTCGATACCAAGTGATTCAAGTCTTGCAAGAATTTCGTCGATAAGACCTGCAACTGCAGATGATTCAACGATTTCTACTTCAGCAAGGCCGTATTCATCAATAGCATCCATAACGATTTCTCTGACGTTTTCCATATCAGCACCTGTGAGCTCGCTGATTGCTGTGATAACATAGTCTGCTGCTTCGTCAGCTGCAACTGTGTCTGCACCTTCAACGATATCACCAAATGCTTCATAAAGCTTGTCAGCATTAATCTGAACAGCGTTTGCTACGCCTTCAAGGTCGCCTGAACCTGCTGCGCCAACGATTTCGTCAACAAGGTTGCTGAGTTCTTCAGTATTGATTGTTGCTGTTTCTTCAGTTGCGAAAGCCATTGTTGAGAAAGCAAGGCAAAGAACAACTGCAAGAAGAACGCTAAGTACTTTTTTCATTTCACTACATTCCTTTCAAAATTGAATATGGGTACGGATTCACCCTACTAACATAGAATAGTATACTTCATTTAAAGTACAATGTCAATAGTTTTTATAATATTTTTATTGCCAATTTTTTACTGCTTATGATGTCTTACTTCGGTCAGTTTGCCACATGAGGTAAACATCATTTCCGCTTGTGTAGAAAGTATCTGCTGTTACGGCATTTCCTTCGGTAAAGCCAACACCTGATGACTGCAACGCCTCGACAAATGCATCACGCATTTCAGCATCCTTAAGGGTAATTCTGATTTTCATCTTCAACTGGCTTCTGTCAGCGAATTTATCAAGTTTGCCCGGAACAAAACCAGTGAGCCACCATGTATCCTGATATGCTCTCTCGAAGAGAACCTCGCCCTTATTATAGCATGTATAACCTATCTTAAGACGTTTGCTGTTATCATTACAGATGTACTGAGAAGTGGAGTCGCCTTCTGCTTTATAGTAAACGCCTGCTTCAGCACCCAACAGAAGGAAGCCGTACTGACCTTTCCAGAACTGAACAAGCCAGTCATAACCGCCGTAATTGAATTTAACTCTTACTGTATCGTAGAACAGCATTACATAACCGCCCATAGTATCGTAATACTGATTATAGCCAAACTGTCTCTGCCACGGGTCGGAGGTTGAATAGAAAACTCCGCTTGAGGCATCCCATGTGAAGCCAAAAACTCCTGCCTGCTGAGAGGCTGTATCCTGATTCACAGGGGTTGATGCTGTAATCTGGGTTGTTGTTTCCTTAGAAGAGGTTGTGCTCTGAATATTTGAAGGCGTATCAGCCGAACTGTCAACTTTATTGGTGAGCTTCTCACCGCTTTTTTCTGTAACTATCTGCGTTTCTGTTTCTCCGTTTTTATTCGTAACTATCTGAGTCTGTATGTCAGAATTTTCCGAATCAGCATTTCCTATAATCTGAAATGATGTGACACTTTCTTTTGTAACCTCGGGATCATCATTGTTCCCGTAGCGTGCAACAAAAAACACGCTTGTTGTTGCAACAACGGCAACTGCCACAATAATTGCGACTAAATTTATTATCTTATTTTTACTCATTAACTCACCTCCCCGAAGAGTAGGACACATTTCATAAGTGTATTATAGCACCTAATTTTCCAAAGGTCAATTATATTCGATAAACAATAATTAAAAAATATGATGAAATCCTGTTATCAATAATACCCGAAATCCGGGACAGTGAAATTTCCACTGTCCCGGACTCTGATTAGACTTTAATAGGTTCCGACCGTAAGTGATATATTAATAGATTGCACCCTGATCGATTTCACCTTCGAAGTTTGTATAAGCATCGAGGAGAATTACGTCTGCAGCATCAACTGATGTGTCAGCGTTAAGGTTAAGAGCATACCACTGTGCGCTGCCATTTGCATAGTTAACTTCGTTTGCCTGATAAAGGTCGAGACAGATTGTATCCATGATATCTACAAGACCGTCACCGTTAGCGTCACCGAAGATAACTACTTCGTACTCTTCAACTACTTCGCCCTTAGTATCTTTAAGAACGAGCTTAGAACCTGTACCAACAATGCCGTCAACTACTGTTTCAACTTCAAGAGTACCGTTTTCGTCAGAATTTATGAACTGAGCGAGGAGCTCATCGGGAGTAACCTGAGTTGCAAGGTTGTAAACGAATTCGCCTGCGACCTTAATATCTTCCTTAATCTTATCAAGCTCGGGAAGGATTGATTCAACGAAGTCTGCAAGACCGTCGATAGCTTCCTGAAGTAAGATAACAAGCTCGTCGATTTCCTCCTGATAGTCGATTGTCCATGATTCTGCAAGGAACTCTTTAGCTTTTTCGATGAGTGCAGTAAGACGAGCAACTGAATCTTCTGTCTTACCTTCTGTATTTGCTGCAAGAGCTTCTTCAAGTTTTGCATCAAGTGCTGTAAGGTCTGCAAGGTCAACTTCAAGAAGTCTCATAGCATCGAGAAGATTTCTTCTTGCAGCATTAACCATTGACTGCTTAAGTTCGGGGTTAGGTGTTTCACCGTCGCCTGTATCAGAAGGTGTGTCAATGATAGTGTAAGCGTGGTCAAGTGCTGTCTGGTATGATTCCCAAACATCTTCAGGATAATCGCTTTCATTGTACTCTCTTGCATACTCAATGATATAGATTAAGTACTGAAGGTGTGCCTTAGCAGCAACGTTCTGATCGTTGATAGCCTTTTCTGCATAGTAATCGATTTCGTAAGCTGCATTAGCATACTTAGCTGCGTTGTATGTAGCAAGTTCTGCCTGTGCTTCTGCGAGATTTTCCTGAGCTGCTGTGATAGCATCTGCATCACCTGATGCGTTAGCTGCTGCAAGCTCTTCATTAGCTGATGCTACCCATTCTACCGTATTGTTGTAGCCGTTGACAACGTCCCAACCATAGTCGATAGCATCTTCAAGTTTGTCATATCTCCAGAGCTCATAGTCTACAGCTTCATTCCAGTCTGTTGCTGTCATGTTGTAAACATCATCGGGCTCATCCATTGCTTCTTCCATTGCTTCGATGTGAGCCTGAAGACCTTCAAGAGTTGTTATACCGTATCCTGAGGGAGGTGTAATAACATTGTAGCTGTATTCGCTCTCATCAATAAGGATAGGATTGAGGATGGGAAGAAGTGAATCCCAGAAATACTGGTACTGACCTGCGTTATAAAGACCGTTGAGAAGTCTTTCTGCTGTGCCGCCAAGGTTAGAGTTCTGGATAATCTGATCGATTGTTGTAAGTGATGTTGAAATCATAGCAGGCTGTGTATTTCTTGCAACAATGATATTAAGAACATTGTTTACAATGTATACCGCAAACTGAGGAATAGTCTTGTTAAGAAGGCTATAGTCTGCCTTATAGAAGAGTTCAAGAATTCCTGCGATATCAAGTTCAAAGAGGTTACCGAGAATCTTGTTCATGATAAGGTCGTATGAACCTGTAGCACCGCCGCCGAGAATCTTATGGAGAGGAAGAACTGTAAGAACAGTCTTATCAATCTTTGTCCAGCAAGAGTCAGACTGAGAAATGCCGCAGCCCTTGAAGAAACCGCCGAAGCTGGTATCAGCAAGTGCCCAGTCAACAAGTTTTGTGAGGAGCATTTCAACGCCTTCACCGTAGTTAATCTTAACGGTAAGCGCACCGTTGAGGTAATATGCACCGATATCAGCGATCATTGAAAGAGCATAGTCCGGACCGTATTCATCATATCCGTTTTCAACTGATTCCATGTAAGATGTATCAATGCTGAGATCAGCAAGGATTGAATATGCTACATAGCAAGCGAGCTGACCGATGTTGTCAAGGGGAAGCTCTTCGCCATATGAATCGCCCCAGAGAATGTAGGGCATTTCAGCCTGAAGGAACTGTTTTGCAATGTATACAACAAGCTGCTGAAGATCCATTGCTTCAATTTCATCCTGGGGAAGGAATTCTGAAGATGCAGGAAGGATAAGTTCACCAAGCTCTTTGTAGAGAATCTTGAGTGTTGCTTCAAGGTTCTGCTGGAGCTTATCGTTGCTGCCGTCTACCCAGAAAGGATCACCTGTCCATACCTGATCAAGTACATAGTAGATGAGGTGGTTGATCTCAGCTATAATGCCGTTTGTAGAATCATACTGACCCCATACATAGCTATCGAGGTTGAGGTTTGAAATATTGATATAGTCCCAAGCGGGGTGAGGATTAGCAGCCTTAGCTTCATCAAGAAGAGCACCGAGGTCATTTTTAATGAAGGGAATGAGAAGATCCTTTGTAGCTGCATTTGCTGCATTTTCAATGATAGCCCAGATCGTCTGTGTGTTGATGTTTGTCTTACCTGCCATTGAGGGAAGGAGAGCATCCTGAACATCACCATCGGGTGCTGTACCGCCGAGGAGCATTGTATCAACATAGTGCTGAAGGATCGAGTCAGCAGTCCAGCCTGAGGGGCAAGTATCAACTGTCTCATCAACCATCGACTCGTAGAGCATGTTCACGATTTCCTGATAAATATCGAAATCAAGGCTAACGAAACTTTTGATAATACCGAGGTCAAGCTCACCTCTGACAAAATTACCTACGATACCTCTGTTAGCATTAAGGAAATAGAGGAGCTCATAGAGAATGTCAAGGTCTGTCTTACCTGCAGTAGCTCTTCTTGTGGTGCCGAGAGCATCAATGTCAAGGTCACCAACGTCACCGCCGATAAGGTTTGCGGCACTCTTAAGACCCTTAATAGTGTCGAGAGCATTGTCAACACTTGTAAAGTCGAGTGTCATAATTGTAATGTCGATGTAAAGGTCGTCTCTCATATCGTAGAGCATTGCATCAACAAAGTCGAGGAGCTGTGAGCTTCTCTGTTTTGTTGAGAGAACAGGAGTCTCATGAATGTCATACGATGTGGGAGTTGCGTAGCTTGTGTACGCTGCACTAACGCCGATGCTGACTGTTGAGAAAGCAAGGAGCATTACGAGAAGCATGCACAACATTTTCTTTGCTTGTTTCATTTTGTAAAACACCTCCGTGAATATTACCCGTCATAACGTTCAGACGGGCTAAACGTGTGACTTATACTGCAAAGCTTTGTAACAATACTTTAGTCCCAAAAGGGGCAAAACATACTAAAAGCAGATGTTCACACTACTTCGCAGTATCATATTACCACAGGTTTTGGAAAAAGTAAATAGTAATTTTATAAAAAATTATTAAGTTTGTCAGTTTTTTCTAAAAAGTCCGAGCCAAACTATGCATTTCAATCAAAAAAAAATGTGCATTTTGCAAAAATGAACAATTTAAAAAATATTTTTTAAATTGTTATGAATATTTTATAAAAGAAAAATAAGGAGAATTACAGGGGACCTCTAAAAACCCCTTGCACGAAATTATGTTTGCTCTTTTTCCGTCATA
>CAZDQE010000044.1:0-19710 GCA_964507395.1 uncultured Eubacteriales bacterium
TCTACACCTCATCAGTCACCTTGCGGTGACAGCTTCCCCTCCAAGGGGAAGCCAACGTTATTCAGTAAGATAAATCAAGACGCAGAGGGACGATTCATTTGTGTTAAGTTTGTGACACGGCGGAACCGTCCCCTTGTGTTCTTTACACCTCTTATCAATCATAGAAACGTCCCCTGATTGGTCATTGCGCTGATTGTGATTGGTGGATTTCTACTATTCTTTTAGTTCTTTTACCATAAGTAATAACATAGTTTTTTCTTTCTTCCAAACGGTTATTTTCTTCACTATTTGCATAAAGAACATACTCATTTTCACCATCTACAAAATGAACTGAATATATCGACGACCTACCTCTTTTGTAGCTTTCTACAAATTCAGCTTCACAAACAACATAATCTTTTTTTATCAAATCAAAAGACATGTAAGTTGTATATGAAAAAAGCAGTATCCCAATAATTGCAAATATAATCAGGTGTTTTTTTGCGTTTTGCACCTTTTTTATGTGAACTATTTTTTTCTTATGTTTATAATTGTTTATGATTACACACTCATAAACAATTATCCCCAAAATAAAAATACATACAGAAAGAAAAGGAAACATTATGTGCACTAAAATCTTATCCAAGCTTCTTCACCTCATAGCCCAGACACAGAGGGACGGTTCGTTTGTGTTAAGTTTGTGACACGGCGGAACCGTCCCCTTGTGTTCTTCGATGCTTGTTACACCTTCTTCAAGTGTAATAACTTTAATTTTATCGTAATAATCATTCCATGGTGCAAGTTTTTCACCGTTGAAGGGAACGTACCAATCCATTTCGCCCTCACCGCTGATAACAAGCTCGCCGTCATCGTAAAGAGTCCATGCGAGATTGTCACCCTGTAAACCGCAGATGCCTGAATCGATAACAGTTCGTTCTTCAGCAGCAAAGACATTCATCACAGGACAAACGCCAAGCACCATAATAACCGCAAGGACAATTGACAATAACTTTTTAAGTTTCATAAATTTACCCCCCTTGTTTTAAATCATTTAAACAAATTCAAAATCTGACCAATAGGTTCTAAAATGACATTCAAAATGAGAAAAACTACAAACATCAGATTAGCACCGAATTTGGATATTTTATATTCTATTTTTTCCTGCAAGCTCATGTCTTCAGGAACATTAGAAAAGATTGTCTGTTTATCAGATTCAATAATCTTTCCATCCTCTGAAAACATATCAACTTTTATGTAGTAATATCCATAAGTAACAGCAGTGATTTTTGCCCTTGTTATCAGACCGCTTTCTTCGTCTGCAAAATATTCTATATTACATGCATCGCCATCGGTGCTCCAAACGAACTTGATGTTATCGAGCTTCTCGGAATTATACTTTACAGTCACCTCAGTTGATTCACCACGACCAATACTTGTTTCGCCGGATACACAAAGATACATTTCCGAGGTTACTCCTTTTGTTTCATCCGTAGCAAAAGCTACAACCTCTGTACTGAACACCATAATAACCGCAAGAATAATTGATAACAACTTTTTAAGTTTCATAAAATTCCCTCCTGACTTTTTCTTTTTAATACAAGAATATGCTTTCAAATATCACACCGAGTCCAAGACCGCCCATAATTATCAGATTCATAAGTATTTCAAGTGCTTTATAAACAAATTCAAAAATCACCATTGTTTTTCTCTCCCGTCCTGATTATTTTTTCTTCTTATAAACTGTAAATACTATTCCTGCAATTGCAAGAACACATACAACAATAATTATAATCAGTTTTGTTCTGTCGACAGGCTCTTTCTCTTCGCTTACATTGTCTGAATCTGCTTTTGCATCTGAGATTGTGTCTGCTGTGCCGATGTTTTCCTCAGTTGTGCTTTCTTCCCTGATCGTTGTGGTTTCTGAAGCAGTTGTTCCCACCTCTTCTTTGACAGTTGTACTAACAACACCCTCTGATGTTACACCCGCCTTTGTGGGCTGAGGTGTTATGAGAGTTGTTTTTTCTGTTTTCTGAGTCTGCTTTTCGGTTGCTTCTTCCGTTGTTACAGGCTTCTTTGTTGTTGAAGCATCTGTATCTTTTGCGGTATCAACTGTGAAATATGTAATCTGGTCTGTAGGCATCCATTCAATTGAAGGCAGTGCCATAATTCCCATTTTGTATGTTTTGCCCGGCTCCAGCTCTTCGCTTGTAAATGTACGGCTTGTACTTGCAGAGGCAATTTCTCCGTCAGGCCACCACATTTCCGTGTATCTGCCTGTTTCCTCGTTATACTTATAAACCCTGTAAACCCCGGCACCCGGAACTGCATTCCATGATATAGTGACAACTCCGTTTTCTGTTTTCACATCAACCTTGTCCGTTTTGCCGGGAACAATGTCAAAAAACAACTCAACCGAATAGTTGTTTTTAAGATATGTAACTCTTAAATCATGTCTTCCGACCGATGTGCAGTCGGTAAGGTACTCAACTTTGTACTCGGACTCGTCAGGTACGCTTCCGTCCATCTTTTTGATAATTAACTCGGGTTTAATTATCTCGCCTGTGTAAACATAATTTATAGACGGCAGATTGTTTTTAAAGTTTACGGAAAGTGCCGAATCTTCCTCATAGCTCGGTGTAATTACAACCTGCGTTGTCATAGCCGATACAGGCAAAATATTCACCGCAAAAATAAGAACAGCCAGCAACAATACACCGAAAGATTTCATTTTTTTCATAAATACCACTCCTTTTTATTTTCCTACGTTGTAAATACAAGCTTCACTTTATTTTCCATATGGTAAAACTTGTCATTTATATTTTTATCGTACTAAACCTTAACGTATTAGTCAATGAAAATTCATTACTGTAAAATTAATTTTTATTAAGTTTTTTTACGATATTATTACGGAGGCGGAATTTTGCAAAATATTCCTACCATGAATATTATATTCAAACAAATTATTATTGTCAAGACTATTTTATGTAAACTTTGAATATAGGAGGTGTTATAATGAAAAACATCAAGCTGATAAGAGTGATAAAGGATTATACTCAATTAAAAGTCCAGATGGACACGGGAATCAGCCAGAGCACTCTTTCAAAGTACGAATGCGGTGAACTTCTCCCTACCACTGAGAACCTTCTGATTTTAGCTGATTACTACAAAACAAGTCTTGACTTTCTCATGGACCTGACAAGTGAAAAGAAACCCTATCCGCCCAAAACAGATGAGTGAGAGGAATGAACAAAGAAAAAAGAAAAAACTTTGTATCATTGTTTTATTAGCTCCGACTGTACTCACATAAATTTCAGGGGACCTCTAAAAACCCTTGCACGAAATTATGTTTGCTCTTTTTCCGTCATATGCGCCAAAAATTCTTGTTAATGCGACAGCATAAACTTCAAATTTTTAGCACATCTGACGAAAAAATTTCTAAACATATTTTATACAATAGGTTTTTAGAAGTCCCCCTCATATAATTTTGCGGACGACCGCGAGGGTCGTCCCTACTACCTTGTAACAACTAAAACTTGTACTTAACCTCACCGTGTCATCCTCGAATATTGTTGCTTTCATTTTGTTGTTTTCTTGTTGAGATCCTTCGCATACACTCAAGGATGGCGGAGAAAAATTCAGATTTCACCGTGTCAGCGATTTCATATTTGCTTGGCAAATATTTCATTCTATTATCATCGGTTGAAGTTGTTTATTTTCAAGCGCTTTCAGCATGGCTTCATAGGTTTGCGTAAAATCCGCTACAATTGAGTTTGGCTTGCCTTCCGGCTCATCCTGTCTCATAGGAATAAAAAACATGTTTTTATAATTCATAAGACTGCCGATATTCTTCGCAGCTCCTCCGAGTGCATCATTCGTAGAAACTCCTATCAGCACAGGTCTTCCGTTTCTCAGGTGTGCTTTTGTGGCGAGAGTTACCGACGTGTCTGCTATCCCATTTGCAAGCTTGGCTAAGGTATTGCCTGTACAAGGTGCGATTATAAGAATATCCAGCATCTTCTTCGGTCCGATAGGCTCTGCGTCCCTGACCGTTGAGATCACCTTTCTTGAACATATTTCTTCAATCTCTCTGACAAAATCCTCGCTTTTGCCGAAGCGTGTATCTGTAGAATATGAAATCTCACTCATTATCGGGTACACATCTATTCCTTTTTCTTTCAGGCTTTTTATCTGCGGTATTACCTTCGAGAAAGTACAGAAGGAGCCGCATAGTGCAAAACCCGCTTTAATTTCACTCATTTATGCCTTCCTCCTTTACAATATTTGTTATGGTATCTGCGATGAAAACGCCTGCTGATTTTGCCACATATTTACCCGGCAGAGATGATGCGATTATCACCTTTTTATTCTGCTTTTCTGCCGCTGAAATTTCTATTCCGTAAGGCTTTGACGCGATTTCAAGGAAAATACAGTCTGACCTGAATTCCGTCAGAAGATTTCTGCCGATGACCTCTGCGGGAACAGTGTTTATCACGAAATCAAAATCCCCGGCACATTTTTCGATTTCACTGAAAGAAAGTGACTGCATGTTTCTGCATTTCGCACGGGTTCTGTCCTTCTCTTTTCTTGCCGCAACGGTAACAGATGCGTGATTTCTTGAAAGCACATCGGCTATGGCTTCTCCTGTTTTGCCGTAGCCTGTGACGAGAATTTTAAGATTTCTCAGCGATACCTCGCTGTTGACAAGCACAAGCTCAAGAACACCCTCTGCTGTCAGGTACGCGTTTGAAATTACAAGCTCCTCACGGCTGTAATAATCGAAATTTTCAAGCTCCCCGTCTTCTACCGCTTTTCTGAAAGGACCGTCTGCCATGGCGCTGAAAACATATCCCCCTTTTTTCACAAGAGAAAGGATACTTTCAAGCCTTACATCATATTCACAATTCACTCTTGAAAATTTCACCGACGGCAAAGCAAAAACTACCGCATCAAACTGCCTTTCGTTATCGCTCAGAGTCAGGTCAGGCTTATAAAAAGTGCAATCAAAGCCTGTTTCTTTCAGTCTTTCTGTCATGTAAATCTGCCTTTTATCGGCTGTAACTATAAGAATTTTCATGTTCGTTCTCACCGCTTTAAAATGATATCTCAAGATATAATATGAACTCTGTTCTCTGTCGGTGAAAAATCATTTTCATTTTATGGTATGTTTTTTGCATAAAAGTGTTTATTTTTTCTTTTAAATGTAATATAATAAATAAAATATAGTTAAAATCGAAAGGTGTGTTTTCTGTGACAGACATCGAAATGCTTTTACAGAAAGTAAAAAGAATACATTTTATCGGTATCGGCGGCTCAGGTATGTGCCCCATTGCCGAAATTCTCCATAGCAGAGGCTACGAGCTTTCAGGCTCCGATAACAACGAAAGCGATATTCTCGACCGCATAAGAAAGCTTGGTATCAAGGTTATTCTCGGTCAGAAGGCTGAAAACATTGAAGGCTCGGAAATGATTATATATTCCGCGGCAATTATGGAGGATAACCCTGAGCTTGTTGCTGCACTTAATTCAGACATTCCCACCTTCAAGCGTTCTGAAATCCTCGGTGCAATTACGAATATGTACAAGGACTGCATCTGCGTTTGCGGAACTCACGGCAAAACTACAGTCACATCAATGCTCACACAGATTCTTGTCGCTTCAAAGAGAGACCCATCTGCCGTTATCGGAGGAAAGCTGCCTCTTACTGACAGCTACGGTCTTGCCGGCAAAAGCGAACACATGGTTTGTGAGGCATGCGAATTCAAGGACACTTTCCTTGACCTTTTCCCCGATACTGCTGTTATTCTGAACATTGATGCAGACCACCTTGACTATTTCGGTACACTTGAAAACATCATAAAATCCTTTAATAAATTTTCTTTGAAAGCCACTGATGCAATAATTTTCAACGGCGACGATGAAAACACTCTCAAAGCAATTGAGGGAATTGAGGGAAAAGAAATGATTTCCTTCGGTTTCAGCAACACCAATAACTACTACGCTGACAACGTAAAGGCTGAGGGTGCTTTCTACAGCTTTGATGTCTGCAAAAGCGGTCAGATACTCGGACGCGTGAAATTGTCCATTCCCGGCAAGCACAACGTTATAAACGCTCTTTCCGCAATCGTTGCGGCAATTCACAGCGGTGTTACAATTGACGAATGTATTTTCGGCATTGAAGGTTTCAGAGGTGCAGGCAGACGTTTTGAAATTCTCGGAAAATATGCAGGTATCACTGTTGCTGACGACTACGCTCACCATCCCACAGAGCTTGAGGTTACTCTTGATTCCGCAATGAAAATGGGCTACAAAAAAGTATGGGCGGTTTTCCAGCCTTTCACTTATTCAAGAACAAAAAACCACTTTGACGATTTTGCACGCGTTCTTCAGATTCCCGACAGATGCGTAATGAGCGAGATTATGGGCTCACGCGAAATCAACACATACGGAATTTACACCTCTCAGCTCGCAGAAAAAATTCCCGACAGCGTGTGGTTTGACACATTTGAGGAAATCGCAGATTATATCGTAGAAAACGCTGAAAACGGTGACCTTGTAATAACCCTCGGCTGCGGCGACATTTATAAGGCTGCTAAAATGATTATAAATATTCTCAAAACAAAAATAGATTGAGGTAGAAAAATGAAAGCTCCACTCAGGTTCTCAGAGGACGGAAAATTTAAAATTATGATTTGCGGCGACCCTCATGTGAAAGCAGATCTTGACTCGAATCTTTTAAAGAGAAAAGATATCGACACACGCGCTCTCATGGAAGCGGCAATTGAAAAAACAAATCCCGACCTTATCGTTATCATGGGCGATATTATAACCGCACGCAACAAGGAAAAATATCTTGACTGTTTCATGCATTACACTGAGGCTATCAGAGAAAGAAACATTCCTCTTGCCTATGTCAACGGAAACCATGACCACGACAGAGAGGACAAATTTCACGTAAACGATATTCTCCGGGTTTTCAACGAATATGAAAACTGTATCGCCTTTGATGACACTCCCGAAATCGACCGTTCTGTAAACTACTATGCAAATATTCTCTCATCAAAAGATGATACTCCGAAATACAATCTCTGGTTTATTGATTCAAACAACCTTTGCAAAGATAAGGATATTTCAGTTTACGACTGGGTACACACAGACCAGATCGAATGGTATGAAAAACGAGCAGAGGAAATGAAAGAAAAAAACGGAGGAAAGCCTCTCCCCGCTATGCTTTTTCAGCATATACCCGTTCCTGAGGTTTATGAATTTCTCAGACCTGCAAAGATATGGGAAATGCCCTTTGCAACTCAGGGTCACGGAATATGGAGTGATAAATATTACGTTCTCAAGGACGGCATAAAAGGTTATCTCGGAGAAGGTCCGTGTTCTCCATGCTTCAACAACGGTCAGTTTGAAAGCTGGAAAAAGACCGGCGATATCGTAGGTGCTTTCTTCGGTCACGACCACATGAACGATTTTGAAGGATACGTTGACGGCATTTACCTTGCGCAGAATAAACTGTCAGGTCTTTTCGCATACACCGACGGCTGCCGCTGCGGTGTAAGACTTGTAACGCTTGACGAAAACAATCCGGAGTCCTTCGAGTCTGAAATGATCCGCTTCAAAGAATTGGGGCTTATCCCCTCTTCTCTCGGCCCCATCCGTTCATGGATGAACGATAAAACAAGCGAAAATTTAACTAAAGTAAGAAATGCCGCACTCATTGCAGGCGGAGTTTTTGCAGCAGGATATATAACTAAGAAAATCATCGATAAGACAAGAAAGGGCAGGTGATTCCTGATGAAAAAACGTAATCTTAAATTTAACGAAAACGGCAAATTCAAAATCCTTGTAATTACAGACCTTCACGAATTCAAATCAGATGACAAGGAAACCCGGAACAAAACAGAAGATGCCTTGCTTTTTGTTGAAACTTCGGTAAAGGCACTTTCACCTGATCTTGTTGTATACAACGGCGACAATGCTTTCGGAAAAACGGAAGAGGATTTAAAAGAAACAATCGACGCAATCACAAAGACTGTACGTGAGATGAACATTCCCTTCACAATGGTTCTCGGAAATCATGAGCATGACGAGAGAGAGCTTCCTCCCGAGCTGTCACTTAAGATTTTTTCATCTTATGAAAACTGCCTTGTCAGAGAAGACAAAAAAGGTCTCTCAGGCTACGGCAATCATTACATAGCAATCAAAGGAAAATCAAGCAAGACAAAATATCTTCTCTTCTTCATTGACTCAGGTAAATCAAGAAGCAACAATCAGGACATTTCTGCTTACGATTGGGTGCACGATGACCAGATCGAATGGTTTGAAAAAGCTTGCGACGGGTTCAAAGAAAAGAACAAAGGAGAATATGTGCCCTCACTTGTTTTCCAGCACATGCCCGTTACCGAAATTTATGATTTGCTTGAAGAGGCTAAGGGCACGGATATCAGCAATGCCGTAAAAGGACACTCAATGTTCAGCAGCAAATCCTATGTTCTGAAAGAAGGAGTAAAGGGCTCACTTCTTGAACCCCCCTGCCCTCCCGATTTCAACAACGGACAGTTTGACAGCTGGAAAAGCCACGGTGTCAAAGGTGCTTTCTTCGGTCACGACCATAAAAACGATTTTGAAGGAGAGCTTGACGGAATCCTTCTTTCTCACGTTAAAGGCACAGGCTTCAACGGCTACAGTGACGGAATCAAAACAGGTGTGAAATTAATCACTATTGAGGAAGAAAGTCTGCCCGAAATAAAAACAAAGGATTACTATTTTACAGATTTCAGACTCCCGAGCAAAAGCTCAGTCTTACCGCATCAGACAATGACTGATGACCAGAAAAAAGCAGTTAAAAAAATCGGCTTAGGAGTTGCCGCAGTTACTACTGTAACCGCAGTAGGTGCCGCTGTTAAAAGGATTTTCAAGAAGAAATAAAAGAAAGGTCGGTTCACTATGATTTATTCAATGAACAAAGCAAACTACAAGGATTTCTCTGTTGTTGAAATCGGAAAATTACCTGCAAGAGCTTACTTTATCCCCTTTAAGACAAAAGCTCAGCTTGATGCAACAGATTTCATCTCAGAAAGATATTCAAGCGATGCCGTTACAGTTCTCAGCGGTGAATGGGATTTCAGATATTACGCTGACTGCACACAGCTTGAAAAGGAATTCGACACTGACAAGGTTTCCTTTGACAAGGTATGCGTTCCCTCAACATGGCAGAGAACAGGATATGAACCGCCTTGCTACCTTAACACAAGATTCCCCTTCAATGATGCGGATAAATCAATTTATCCTTCTGTTCCCGATGCTTCATGCGGTGTTTATCGCAAAAAATTCAACATCGCAAATACAGACAAAAAACACATCATCACATTCCTTGGTGTTATTTCAAGCCTTGACCTTTACATAAACGGAAAATATGCAGGCTACAGCGAAGGTGCTCACAACTCTGCTGAATTTGATATTTCAGATTTTCTTACCGAGGGCGAAAACGAGCTTGTAGCAGTAGTTTACAAATGGTCAAACGCTACATATCTTGAGTGTCAGGATATGTTCAGAGAAAACGGCATTTTCAGAGACGTTCTTCTTACAGAATGTGAAAATTCATACATCTTTGATATCTGCTACACCCCAAAAAAAGTGGGCGAAAACAAATATTCACTGACAGTGATGGCAAGAATCAAAGGTGCTGACGATAACGACATTTCAATTTCTGTTTCTGACGGTGACAAGGAAATTGCCGAAGCTTCACTCAAAACCTCTGACGAATCAATCATCGGCTGGGAAAAAGATACATACTATGCTTACTTCCCCTGCCTTGAAGTAACAGAATGGAACGCTGAGAATCCGAAGGTTTATAACGCTGTTGCAACTCTTTCAAAGGACGGAAAAGATATTCAGCTTGTCAGAACAATTATCGGCTTCAAGACAATCGAGATTGAAAAAGACGTTTACAAATTCAACTCTCAGCCCATTAAGATGAAGGGTGTAAACCACCATGACTCAACACCTGACAAGGGATATGTAATGAGCCATGAAGATATTCTCAAAGATATCAGGCTTATGAAGAGCCTTAATGTCAACACTGTAAGAACTTCACATTATCCCCCTGACCCCTTCTTTATTATTGCATGCTCGGTTTACGGACTTTATGTTTGTGACGAGGCTGATATTGAGGCCCACGGCTCTTATGATTTTCTTGGCAACGTCAACGTAATTGCGAGTGATAGTCAGTGGCTTCCCCGCTTCTGCGACAGAGTTAAGAGAATGGTTATGCGTGACAGAAACAACCCCTGTATCGCAATGTGGTCGCTTGGCAACGAAACAGGTCACGGAATCTGCCACGATGGTGCTTTCGGTGTTGCTAAAGCAATCAGTCCTGAAATTCCGATTCACTATGAGGGTGCAAACGACACTGACAGAAAAGCTTATGACATTTCTTCAAATATGTATGAACGTGTTTATGCTTTCTATGGCGAAAACCTTTCTCCGAAATATGTAAAGAAGAATGCTATCAACGAGGACAAGCCTTATTTCCTCTGCGAATATGCTCATGCAATGGGCGTAGGTCCCGGCTCACTTGAGGAATACTGGGATGCTTTCTATTCAAGCGATAAATATATGGGCGGTTGCATCTGGGAATGGGTTGACCATGCAGCGTGTACATACAACAAAGACCTGAAATACACCTACGGCGGTGACCATGGCGAAAGAATCCACGACTCAAACTTCTGTGTTGACGGACTCATTTATCCTGACAGAACACCTCACACAGGTGCATGGGAAATGAAAGAGGCTTACAGACCTGTACGCGTTCGCCACTATGAAGCAAACGAATTCTTCTTTAAAAATACAAACTACTTCACAAATGCAAACATTTACTCATTCAGGTGGGAAATGCTTGAAAACGGTGTGGTAGTTGAAAGCGGAGATTTAGTAGTTGATATTGCTCCCCACTCAGAAAAGAGAGTCATTCTCCCCATTAAGACAAAGATGCTTAAAACAGAAGAATATCACATAAATTTCATCTGCACAAAAGACGGCGAGCAGATTTCAAAACAGCAGTGTACTCTTCAGGAAACATACAAAAAGCTGAAGCTTGTTCCTTGTTCAAAGAAAGAAATCGAAGTAAACGATAACGGTGAAACTGTTGAAATTCCGGTAGCAAACGGCAAAGTTATTTTCAATAAAACTACAGGCGAAATGGTAAGCCTTGCAGCAGACGGCAAGGAATTTGTAAACCAGTCACCTGCACGCAGTGTAAAAGGCTTCCTGCCCAACGTCAAACGTGCATACCACGATAACGAAAAATGGCAGAAAGAGGATTACTGGACAAAGGGTGAGCTTTCAAAAGCAAATGCTAAAGCAGTTGAATTCAAAGTTGAAGTCTGCGGAAACAAAGCCCTCGTTTCAGTCGATTACGAAATTGCAAGTGACAGCGCAAAGCTCTTTACATCAAACATCATTTACACTATTTTCTCATCAGGTAAGATTAAAGTTTCAGTCACACTGAAAAAAGTCAACGATGAAATTGAACCTGACCTTCCCCGATTCGGCTTAAGCTTTGAAATGCCCAAGGCTATGGAAAACATTGAATACTTCGGTCTTGGTGAGAAAGAAAACCTTGCAGACTTCAAGGCACAGGCAACTCTTGGCGTTTACAAGGCAAAGGTTGAGGACACTCATGAGCCTTACATCTTCCCGCAGGAAAACGGATGTCATACAGAAGTGAGATACCTTGAAGTTACAGACAATGACGGTTCAGGTCTTGTTTTCGCGAACTGTCAGGGCAACTTCAGCTTCAACATTCATGACTATACAGTTCAGGCTCTTGAAGATGCAACACATCAGGAAGAACTGAAGAGAGCAGACACTTCTCTTCTCAACCTTGACGGATTCCTTTCAGGTACAGGCTCAGGCTCATGCGGACCTTACACACTTGAAAAATACCGTGTGCTTTGTGATAACGAGCTTTCGTTCAGCTTTGAAATTGCACCTAAAACACTTGCAAAGACATAAAACAAAATAATTAAAATTTTAATGCGTCAGAAGTTTAGAAACTGAAACTTCTGACGCATTTTTGTGTGGTTTTTTAATGTAAATTATAATTTATCTATATTATCGTAGAGGCGAACTGTGTTCGCCTTTTATGTATCCCTTAGCTTTGTGCAAAGGAAAACACAGTTTTCCCCTACGTAATGCATTACCAAAAGAAACAATAAATTCTAATTTTTTTAATCAAAATATCCTTTGTAAATTATCTTTCTTTCGCTTTCGGGGAAAAGGTACGCATAAAGGTCAATAAAATAATCGTCTGTCATGCTGGCTATGTAATCGGTGACAATCTGATTGTTTTCTGTTTTCCCGTAAGGCGCTTCCCTTTTATAATGTGCCGAGTTCACAAAATCAATATGATGTGTGAAAATCGGGGAAGTTCTGTTGTCTTTTTCCAAATCTTCAAGAAGCTTTTCGTAAAGCTCCTGCATCATAGGTTTTACAACATTGTTCAGTTTTTCTTCGACTGCATCTTTTTTGTAAATCAACTGATAATTATCTGCCTTGGCTTTTTTGAGCGCATCAAAATGTTTCTCATCCATTTTGATATACGGCTTTCCGTAACTGTTTTCAATAATATTAACAATAAGATTATTTATAATTTCAGCGTTGTACGTGCCGATAGTGCCTGAGTCAAAATCTCTGTTTGAAATTATATGAGCACGCTCTGCATCCTGTCTGTCCTTGCCGAGATAAGCGATAATATCAGAAATTCGCATTACGCACCCTTCAAGAGTTGAGGGCACTAATTTTTTTACATTCTTTTTATCAAGGTAACACCCTTCAATAAGGTTATCAAATTCTTCAAAGCCTTCAAGCGCTTTCGGGTGATATTCAGAAAGCTCCATTTCGCCGTCATGGGATGCAATTCCGCTTAATGTCTGCAGGCTTATGTTGTAGGGGAAAATTTTATCAAGAACCCTCACCGAATGAATATTGTGGCTGAAATGTCTGCCTGTATGTTCAAAAAGCAGCTCGTCCAGAAAACGTTCTCCCGCATGACCGAAAGGGGTATGACCGATATCGTGACCGAGGGCTATGGCTTCGATCAGATCAAGGTTGAGATTCAGCGCCTTTCCGATGGTTCTCGCAATCCTTGACACAAGCTGAACGTGAAGTCCTCTTCTTGTGATATCGTCATTTTTATAAAACGAAAACACCTGTGTTTTGTCGGCGTAGCGGTTATAGTAAGGGCAATGAATGATTTTGTCGATATCGCGGATAAATGCGGTTCTGACAAGGTTTGACTTATCCCTTGTCATATTTCTTCTCAAAACATTATCCTCGTCAAACCCGAACTGAGGCAAATTATTATTCAGTTTATCCTCTTTCATCTTTTCCTGTAAATAATCGCTTAAGCTTTCATATCTGAGCATGATACGCACCACCTTGTTATAATTATATCACAAATAAAATGTTTTTGTAAAGGAAACAGAGTTTTGTTATTTATTTTTTCACCGTTATATGATATAATGAAAAAAATGAATCTGCTAAAGGTAAATACTTTATGAGAAAAATTAAAATTGACGGTGATATTCTTTTTGCCGATGACGGCGAATTACTCTCTGACATTTTAATAAAAAACAATAAAATATTTGAGCATCCCTGTGGCGGCAGAGGTGTTTGCAGGAAATGCACACTGTTTGTTAACGGCAAAGAGGAATTATCCTGTCAGTACAGAATAAAAACTGATATTGAGGTTGCAATTCCTGAAAAGAATGAGATTCTGTCTGTAACAGGTGCTGAAGAATCGGGAAAAGTTACGGAAAGCTTATGCTTTGTTCTGGACATCGGCACAACAACCCTTGCATTGGCTCTCGTTTCTCTTGACGAAAAGAAAATAATCAAAGTAATTACTCACACAAATCCTCAGAGGATTTTCGGTGCAGACGTTATGACAAGAATTGAATATTCCATGAAAAACGAAGTCACGGAATTACAGGAAATTCTTCTTGATGAAGTAAACAAAATGATTGACTCCTTCAGCGTTCCCGAAGCAGAAAAAATTTACGTTTCAGGTAACACAACAATGCTGCATATTTTTTTCGGCATCAATCCGTCCTCAATCGGCACAGCTCCGTATACCCCTGTTTTTCTTGAAAGCAAAAAAATGAAAGCCGAAAAAATCAAGGGAGTGCGTGAAATTATTTCACTGCCCTGCATTTCATCATTCGTCGGCGCGGATTTAGTTGCAGGTCTGAATTTTGCAGGCAAAGTGCAAAGGGGAAAATATAATTTACTCATTGACCTTGGTACAAATGCGGAAATTATCCTCTATTCTGACGAAAAAATTTTCTGCACTTCGGCTGCGGCAGGACCATGCTTTGAGGGAGCGAATATTTCATGCGGAATGAGTGCGGTAGACGGTGCAATTTGCAGATACGGAAAAGGCAAAATCGAAACAATCGGTAACAAGCCTGCAAAAGGCATTTGCGGTACGGGACTTATTGACCTGATTGCAGAATTACTTTCCGACGGCACAATTGACGAAACAGGCTTTATGGAATGTGAGGAATTTGAAATAGCCGAAAGCATTTCACTGACACAAGACGATATACGTCAATATCAGCTTGCGAAATCTGCAATTTTTTCTGCAATTCTGACACTTATAAGCAACGAAGGTATAACCTTTGAAAGCATTGAAAAAGCTTATCTTTCAGGCGGTTTTTCAGCCGAAATCAACATTTCAAATGCCGTCAGAACCGGTCTTATCCCCGAAGAACTGAAAGATAAATGCGAAAGCATAAACAATTCTTCTCTTCTCGGCACAGCGAAATATGCAACGCAGCAGAATGACTTGTCACAATTAACGAAAAATGCAGAATATATTGATTTGTCCGCAAACACATATTTTTCAGATTTGTTCACTATGAATATGATGTTTTGAAAAGAGGTAGTTTTTTATGAAGCAAAAAAATCTGACACCTGAAAAGCTTCGAAAAATTCAGCTCAGAAAAGAAAAAGAAATAAGAAAATGGGAAAAGGAAAAAGCAAGACCTAAAAGAAACTTGTATTTTGTTTATCTTGTGCTTATCATTTCGCTGATTTACGCTACAGACGAAATCGCATCACAGATAGGCACGCTGATGAAAACTGAAATTGCCAACGACCTTTTCTCAAAATACGGAGAAAGCTCGGTGGGACTGCTTGATATTTTATCCATGGTAGTTGTACCCTTTCAGGCTCTTGGTCTTTTGTACAGACCTCTGGCTGACAAATTGGGGCGAAAAATGTTTCTTATCATCAACACATTCGGCATGAGCTTTGCGATGCTTGTTATCTTCCTTTCAGACAACCTTGTGCTTTACTTTGCAGGAGCGTGTCTTGTGCAATTCTTTATCCCTCATGACATGCATGTGGTTTACATAATGGAGTCTTCTCCCACAAAGCACAGGGCAAGAATTTATTCTTCAATCAAATTTTTTGCAAACATGAGCGTAATGCTCATTCCCCTGCTGAGAAAGCTTCTGATGAATGACGCATCTGAATGGCGAAACGTATTTTTAATCCCTGCAATTGTTGGCATTGTCACCTGTCTTGTTGCTCTTTTGTGTGCCAGAGAAACTGACACATTCATTGAATCAAGGCTGAATTATCTTCGCATGACAGAGGAAGAAATAGAAGCAGAAAAGAAAATCGAAAACGCACAGGGCGGTCTTATCCCTGCACTTAAATTTGCAATGAAACACAAGCAACTTCGTTGGCTTTACATAACATCTGCTTTTGTGAATTTAGGATTTATCGCAACTCTCAACTATCAGGTTATTCTCTCCTATGGCTACGCACAGAATTACGTTGAAAACGGACTTTTCAAAACTCTGGGCGAAGAAGTTATGAACGCTGTCAGCGTAGGACCGGTAACTACTGCACTTTTCATGTTCCCTGTGGGATGTGCCTTTGCTCAGGTTATTATGGGATTCATCTCCGACTCAAAGGGACGTAAATCTGCCGCAGTTGTAACTGCATTCAATTGTCTTCTTTCATTTGTTCTTTTCTCCGTAGGTTCGGGCATGGCATGGAATCCTTACATTGTAGGTTTCTTCTGCGGTGCTTGTGTGGGAAGCTACTACACGACAAACGACGTTATCATCATGATGATTGGTGAATCATCTCCCACAAACTTACGTTCATCAACAATGTCGGCACAGTTTATTGTCACCGCAATCGGCGTGGCAGTTTCTTACGCAGTGAGTCTGCCGCTTATTACAATTCTCGGCAACACCTTTACAGGAACTGTCTGCTTCGGACTTTTAGTTCCCGGATTTATCCTGTCGCTCATACTCCTTGCTCGCAAAACCCACGAAACAAAAGGAATTGATATGGATACGGTTACAGGTTGTGAGTGGGACTGAAAAAAACCTCTTTCTGAATTTAATCAGAAAGAGGTTTTTTGAAGTAAAAGGTAAGAAGTAATAGTGAAAAAGTTCGGGCCTGCGGCGCAATTTTGTATCGCACCGATTTTGTCTTGTAGTACCTTGCAACAACTAAAACTTGCAACTAACCTCACCGTGTCATCCTCGAGTAATGTTGCGTTCTGTTTGTTGTTTTCTTGTCGAGATCCTTCGCTGACGCTCGAGGATGACGACAAGAAAGGGAAAGCACAAAAGCAACATTATGAAGGATCTCGGTGAATAAGAAAGTAAATTTTACTTTATGAAACAGGGAACGGTTGATTGGACTGCCGTTCCCTGTGATATTATAAACCTAACAATTGTTTTTTCTTAGCATCAAATTCTTCTTGTGTGATGATACCATTGTCAAGCAAGTCTTTGAATTTCTTTAATTGGTCTGCTTCATCTGAAACAGGTGTATTTGTGACAACAGGTGTAGCCACAACCTTTTCTTGTTGCCTGTTAATCAGAAGTTCATTAATTACATTATATATTTTGTCTGCGTTTTTCATCACAAGGAATTTAATTTTGCCTGATGATGTAGAAACAGAAACACCTTTTAATGTTTTAATTGTAGCTGTTGCAGATATCGAGTCAACAGGTAAGTCAACGCGCTTTCCCCATGCTACTTTACCGTAGATTCGTTTGTCCGTTACCGTTAATTCGTAACTGTGAAGCCAGAAATAAATTAAACCTCCGATAAGAGATAAACAACCGAAGGGAATTAGGGTTAAGTAAATTTCTCCATTACGACTAGGCGCAAGAGTATAATTAAATAGTTCCCACAATACATATGATAATTTTGAAGTATGATGTTTTATTACTCCACAATCATAGCATAGCTCATCATAATAGGGCCAACCGCAATTACCATTGTGCTTTAAGTATATTTCGTAATAACCATCATATTCAGATGCATTCCAACTTATACTGCTATACAAAGCGCTGAATAACATAAGCACAGACACGATAGCACCGATTATTACCATTATTTTAATTGTTTTATTTACGTTATATTTTTCACTTTTTATCAATATTTTTTCTTCCATAATATTACACTCCTTTTACTTTACTTTTCTGTAAGTAGTTGAACCTGGTTTTTCAGTTTTTTCTAAAATTACATCAGGAACTTTGTTGTTTATGACTTCATTTTTGAATCGCCTTCCCAATTCTCTTTTTTGACCCGTGCTCAATTCATTCCATTCAATACCTGAAAAAAGTTCTCGCAAAGTGAATGACTGGTCTTTACTTAAAGCACCGATTTTAACCAGAATCTTATTTATCCACTGTTCGTAATCCAATAAATTTCACCCCCTATAAAAATAAAAAAGTGTGTGCAAACCGAAGTTATGCACACACAAAAAACACAAACTTCGTTTTGCTACCACACAAAAATTTCATTCTAACAAAAGGAATATGAAATCAAGAAGTCTGCATTTTTACCAAAATAAAAACACTTACTCCTTCTGTTAGAACAATATAAAATTTTTGTGTGGTACAATCATTATAGCAACATCAACCAACGATTTCAAGGGTTTTCATAAAAATAAACTCAAAACTTCGCTTCTATATTACAATGCCACCGACACCGGAATGCAATACAATGTCGGAGAAAGCAGAAAAAATCACATAAAACCTTGCGGAATGTCGCAAGCGCCATTCCCTACAATCGTGTTTTAAAACCACAAATAAAAATTCAAAGCCT
This sequence comes from uncultured Eubacteriales bacterium, assembly GCA_964507395.1. Classification (GTDB taxonomy): domain Bacteria; phylum Bacillota; class Clostridia; order Oscillospirales; family Acutalibacteraceae; genus SIG575. The sequence continues at coordinate 18,130 of CAZDQE010000044.1, forward strand.
TGCTCTCATTTTTGAAAGCAAGGCTTTAAGTTTTGTTTAAATTTTAGTTTTCCACCTCATCCGTCACCTTGCGGTGACACCTTTCCCTCAAGGGGAAGGCTGATGAGAAGCAGAAAATTCTTATTTCATTGCTTCTTCAATAGCAACTGCGCAAGCAACTGTCATACCAACCATGGGGTTGTTACCTGCACCGATAAGTCCCATCATTTCTACGTGTGCGGGAACTGATGAAGAACCTGCAAACTGTGCATCGCCGTGCATTCTGCCCATTGAGTCTGTAAGACCGTATGATGCAGGACCTGCTGCTACGTTATCGGGATGGAGTGTACGTCCTGTACCGCCGCCTGATGCAACTGAGAAATACTTAACATCGTTTTCCATAGCATACTTCTTGTATGTGCCTGCTACCAGGTGCTGGAAACGAGTGGGGTTAGTTGAGTTACCTGTGATAGAAACGTCAACGCCTTCGTGTTTCATGATTGCAACGCCTTCAAGAACATCGTTTGCACCGAAGCAACGAACGAGTGCTCTTTCACCGTTTGAATAAGGTGTTGTGTTAAGGATTTTGAGTTCGCCTGTGAAGAAATCATACTCTGTTTCAACGTATGTGAAGCCGTTGATTCTTGAGATGATCATTGCAGCGTCTTTACCAAGACCGTTGAGGATAACTCTGAGGGGTTCTTTACGAACTTTGTTTGCTGTCTTTGCAATACCGATAGCACCTTCTGCTGCTGCAAAAGATTCGTGACCTGCAAGGAATGCGAAACATTTTGTGTTTTCGTTAAGAAGCATAGCTGCAAGATTACCGTGGCCGAGACCAACGCTTCTCTGCTCAGCAACTGAACCGGGGATACAGAAAGCCTGGAGGCCTTTACCGATGATTGCTGCTGCTTCGCTTGCTGCTTTTACGCCTGATTTAATTGCAAGAGCAACGCCAAGTGTATAAGCCCATACTGCATTTTCAAATGCGATAGGCTGAACGCCTTTAACGATTGCTTCTACGTCAATGCCTTTTTCAAGACAGAGAGCGCGTGCGTCTTCCAAGCTGGCAATACCATACTCAGCAAGACATTTTTCAATTTTGGCCATTCTTCTTTCTTTGCCTTCAAATCTAACTTCGTTAGCCATTTTTCATGTCCTCCTTATATGATATTATTCTTCTCTGGGATCGATGTACTTTGCAGCATCTGCGAAACGGCCGTAGTTACCGATGTTTGCTTTGTATGCTTCATCGGGAGTTTTGCCGTGACGGATGTCTTCAAGCATCTTACCAACTTTTACGAATTCATAGCCGATAACCTGATCGTTCTCGTCAAGAGCCATTCTTGTAACATAGCCCTCTGCCATTTCCATGTAACGAACGCCTTTTGCGTTTGTTGAGAACATTGTACCAACCTGTGAACGAAGTCCCTTACCGAGGTCTTCAAGACCTGCACCGATTGTAAGTCCGTCTTCTGAGAATGCAGACTGTGTACGGCCATATACGAACTGAAGGAAGATTTCTCTCATAGCTACGTTGATAGCGTCACAAACAAGGTCTGTGTTAAGGCACTCAAGGAGAGTCTTACCGGGGAGAATTTC
>CAZDQE010000045.1:0-19088 GCA_964507395.1 uncultured Eubacteriales bacterium
TGTGAAAGCAGCATGACCGGGTGTGTCAAGGAATGTGATTTTCTGACCGTCTACATTTACCATGTAAGCACCGATGTGCTGTGTAATACCGCCTGCTTCGCCTGCTGTAACAGATGTGTTTCTGATAGCATCAAGGATTGATGTTTTACCGTGGTCAACGTGACCCATAACAACAACAACGGGGCAGCGGGGTTCAAGAGTAGCTTCATCGTCTTCACTGTCGTCAATGATTCTTTCTTCGATTGTAACTACAACTTCTTTTTCAACCTTTGCACCAAGCTCTGTTGCGATGATTTCTGCTGTGTCATAGTCAATTGTCTGGTTAAGGTTTACCATCATACCGAACTGGAAGAGCTTTTTAACAACCTCTGCGCCCGTAACCTTGAGCATTGCTGCAAGGTCGGAAACAACAATTTCTTCAGGAACCTTAATAACAAGCTGAGGTCTCTTTGCTCTTTCAGCTTCAAGACGAGCCATTCTTTCCTTTTCTGTTTCCTTTTTCTTTGAGCGCATACCCTGCTGTTTGCGGTACTGCTGTGATTTTTGTTTCAGCTTCTGCTTGTTTGAAACTGTGTCAGAGCGGTGTCTGTCAGCAGGAGCAATATTTTCATATCTTTCGTTATATTTGTCAAGCTCAACCTCTTCTGCACGGGTGTTGATTGTTCTTGCTTCGCCCTTTGTTCTTGACTGCATGGGCTTATCCTGTTTTTCCTTTTTCTTAGGCTGCTGCGGCTGAGGAGCTGCAACCTTTTCTGCCTTTGCTTCCTTCTGCTCTTTCTCTTCAGGTTTCTTTTCCTCTTTAACGGGAGAAGCCTCTTCCTTCCTGACTGCTTCTTTCTTCGCAGGAGCTTTTTTGGGAGCCTCTTCTGCCATAGCAAAGTATTTATCGAAGCTTTCAACCTGTGTTTTCATCGTTATTTTATTAAAGAACAAATCAAGGTCCTTAGGCTCAAGTGTAGTTGTAGCCTTTTTCTTGGGCTCGTCTGAACCCTCTGCGAAAAATTCGATAACATCCTTGTTTGTTTTTCCAATATCTTTTGCCAGATCGGCAACCTTATATTTCTTTTCAGCCAAATCAATTACCTCCGTTCAAAATATATTTTTTGAGGCCTTTTGCAAATCCTTCATCATTTACCGTAAGCACTCCGGCTCTGACGCCGATAATGCCTTTCATCTCATCCATAGTTTTTTCCACTTCCTGCACGGGAACATCTCTTCCCTCACTTTTGCAGGCACGGAAAAATTCAGTTTTAAGTCTTTCTGACGCGTCTGAAGTAAGTATACATAAATGGGCTTTTCCGTATTTCACTGCACCGAGAGCAGCGTCATGTCCCCAGCCGATTTTTCCCGCACGACGGGCCAGACCTAAAAGGTTGTAGAAATTACTGTCCGTCTGCACTGAGTTCCGCCTCCATCAAATCAAAAACCTCTGCAGGAATACTGCATGAAAGAGACCTTTCAAAGCTTTTTGATTTTCTTGCTTTTCTGAAGCACTCTATATCCTTGCAGATATATGCGCCTTTGCCCGGCTTTTTGCCCACAAGGTCAAGTGAAACCTCTCCGCTTGAGTTTTTCACAACTCTTATAAGCTCTCTTTTCGGTTTAAGCTCTTTACAGCCAAGGCACTGACGCATCGGAATTTTCTTTACTGCCGGCATTAGCTACACCTCTTATTCTGTGTCAGATGTTTTGAAAAATCCGCTTTCGGGCTGAATGTCTATCTTCCAGCCTGTAAGCTTTGCTGCAAGTCTTGCATTCTGTCCCTTGTTACCGATTGCAAGCGAAAGCTGGTCATCGGGAACTGTTACGTGACATGCGTTAGGTGCTGTTTCATCAATTTCAACGCTTATAACATCTGCGGGAGCAAGAGCTGCACTGATGAAAAGCTTCGGATCTTCTGAATATTTTACGATATCAATTTTTTCTCCGCCAAGCTGAGATACGATTGTTTCAACACGGGCACCTCTCTGACCGATACATGCGCCTACAGGGTCGATGTTTTCGTCATGAGTTGCCGCAACTGCGATTTTTGTTCTTGAGCCTGCCTCACGTGAAACTGCCTTGATTTCAACATCGCCGTTTTCGATTTCGGGAACTTCCTTCTCAAAAATACGTTTCACAAGACCGGGATGTGTTCTTGAAATCATAACGTGGGGAACATTCTTTTTGCCTGTTTTTACATCAACAACATAAACCTTTATAAGGTCATCAGCTTCAAGAATTTCGCCGGGCATCTGCTCAGCCTTGGGAAGAACTGCTTCGCCCTTGCCGATATCTACTATTGCATTACCGCTGAGAGGGTCAACTCTGATAATCTTTGCAGTAACAAGCTCCTGAAGGTACTGGTTGAATTCTTCAAGAAGCCTTCCCTTCTTAGCCTCATCAATACCCTGACGGATAACGTGCTTTGCTGTCTGAGCGGCAACACGGCTGAATTCCCTTGATTCCATTTCAATCTCGATAATATCGCCGACCTTTGCTGATGACTGATATCTCTGAGCAGCCTCAAGGAGAATATCCGTATCTTCATCCTCAATAACTTCGACAACATTCTTTCTCAGCCATACGCGCATTGTTTTTGTATCGGGGTTGATTTCGCAGAAAACAACCTCCTTTTTGTTATAGTCGTTACGAAGAGCTGTAATAAGCGCCTGCTGGATTCTCTCGCAAAGAAGCTCCGCAGGTACACCCTTTTCCTTTTCAAGCATTTTTACCGCTTCAAAAAATTCCTTATTCATTTTTCCAATCAATCCTTTCAATATTTTCCTTTATCAATCATTGAAATCGTCCAGCTTTACCCAGGCGGTTTCTTTTTTTACAAAAACTTTTTCTTCTTCGCCTACAGAAACCGTAATGTTTCCGTCAGAATAGCCTTTAAGGATTCCTGAAAATTCCCTCTGCTTGTTTTCATCAGGTCTGATAAGACGAAGCTTGATTTTACTGCCTGTCATCGCCTCGAAATGCTCGTCTCTTGTCAGGTCTCTTTCAATTCCCGGAGAGCTGACCTCAAGACAGTAGCTCACTTCAATAGGGTCTGCTTCATCGAGGGGAGTGTTCAGCGCATGTGTCATATTAACGCAATCGTTAATATCAATGCCGCCGTCCTTATCAATGAAAACTCTCAGATACCATGAAGCGCCTTCTTTTACAAAGCGGACATCCCAGAGTCTGAGTCCCAGTTCCTCAGCGATAGGCTCTGCAAGTGCACGTACAACACTTACTACATTAGGTTTAGATGCCAAAATTAACCCTCCTAACAACACAAAAGAGCGGGTCAGAACCCACTCTTTTGTCAATACCATACTTTCATTGTGGTTATAGTATAACACACATAAAAAAAATAATCAAGTATTTTTTATAACTATTTATTTTTTCTATTGTTTTCATTTTTTTGAAGTGGTATAATCTCATGTGAAGTTCCGGAAATTGGGAGATGTTTGAAACGAGCAGATACTCTTTGGATATGACAAAAGGCCCGTGGCTAAAGAAAATATTCATTTTTTCCATGCCTCTTATGCTTACAGGACTTTTGCAGGTAGTTTACAACACTGCGGATATTATAGTTGTGGGAAGATTCGCAGGAGCCGCTTCCCTTGCGGCAGTAGGTGCAACAAGCTCACTTATCCACCTGATACTTAATGTTTTCTGGGGAATGGCGATGGGCTCGGGTGTTATGTCAGCCCGCTACATAGGCGCTGAGGACAACGACAGACTTTCAAAATGCGTTCACACCGCAATGCTTCTGAGTATAATCTGCGGAATTGCCGTAGGTGCCTTCGGCTTTTTCATGGCAGAAGACCTGTTGATTCTCATGGATTCTCCCGCCGATGTGCTTCCGCTTTCAAAGCTTTATCTTCAGATTTATTTTCTCGGTGCACCTGCATCACTTGTCTATAACTTCGGTGCGGCAATCGTCCGTTCAACAGGCGACACCAAAAGACCCCTTTACATTCTTACGGCAACAGGAATCGTGAATATCGTTCTGAACCTTATTCTTGTGATAAACTTTCACATGGATGTTGCAGGCGTTGCAATCGCAACAATCGTTTCCCAGTACATATCAGCCGCATTTATTGTAATAAGACTTCTCCGCATTGACGGCGCGTGCAGACTTTCCTTCAGAAAACTCCGTTTTCACGGCGAGGAGCTTAAAAGAATTCTTCTCATCGGTGTACCTGCCGGTGTACAGAATTCACTTTTTTCGCTTTCAAATGTTATTATCCAGACAACTGTCAACTCCTTCGGTTCAGTTGCAATGTCGGGTATCTCGGCAAGCTCAAACATCGACTCCATTATTTACACCTGCACAAACGCAATTTCTCAGACAACCATGACCTTCTCTTCGCAGAACATGGGAGCAAGAAAATACGAAAATCTGGGAAAAATTTATTTCCGCTGTATTCTTTTCACAGTCCTGTTGGGCGGCGGCTTAAGTGCCATTGGTTTCTTCTTCAGAAATGAGCTTATCGGAATTTTCTCAACAGACCCCGACGTTATTCTGGTAGGCGCACAAAGACTTGCAATAATCCTGCCCTTCCATGTATTCTGCTCACTTATGGATGTAGGCGGCGGACAGCTCAGAGGCATGGGAAAATCTTTTGAGCCTATGTTAATAACACTTCTCGGAAGCTGCGGCATACGACTTTTCTGGGTTTTCGTCATGTTCCCCATGAATTCAACTCTTCACTACCTTTACTGGGCATATCCCCTTTCATGGACGGTAACCTTTGCAGTCTTGTTTATTTTCTACTTCGTAGTTAAGAAAAGTATCACAAAAAGAAAATTTAAAAATTATTAAGAAAAATTAAGAATTTTATTGACATCTCTGTGACAGAAGTGCTATATTTGTCACAGAGATTTATTTATGGGGTGATGTTATGAAAAAAGCACTCAGAAGAACCGTTTCAGTTTTCCTTGTCCTTTGCATGGTCTTCTCTATCTCAGCAGTCGGCGTTTCTGCGGAAGAGAAAACTGCCGCCGAGGCTGTAAAGACACTTGAAAAGGATATTCCCATAGTGGAAATTCCCGGTTTCGGCGAAACAATTTACAAGGGTCTCTCAACAGAAACAGAAGAGGACGATGAAAACATCTGGTCAATTTCATCAGATGAAATCATGTCCCTTGTAAAGGAACACCTTGCAGGTCTTATTTTCGCTCTTATGTTCGGAAAATTTGAAAAGCTTGATGCTATTCTCACAGATGTTCTCGGCACAATTTTCGGTGATGCCGCTTGCGACGAAAACGGAGTCCCCGACCCCGACACGGGAATAAAGGCAAACAATGAGGTTTATCCCAAAAGTGAATACGGTCAGAGAAACTGCTATTCTTTCCATTATGACTGGCGTCTTGATATGCACACCATTGCAGGACAGCTTCATGAATATATTGAAGAAGTCATGCGTGTCACAGGCTCTGATAAAGTGGGACTTGTCTGCTTCAGCATGGGCGGAAGCGTAACCATGACATACCTTTATGAATACTATTATTCGGCTTCTCCCGAGGAAAGAGAACATATCAGCTCAGTAATTTTCCTTGCAGGCGCCATGAACGGTGTAGGCTGTTGCGAGGACCCGTTCTCAGGGAACATTGTTTTTGACAGCACCTCTCTCATGCGTATGCTTCAGGAAATGCTCAGCACAAACACCGACATGATGTGGCTTTACAATATGCTTGACATTATGTATTCTCTGAGAATGCTGGAGCCTCTTGTTTCATTCACAAACAACTACCTTGTAGGAAACCTCGGCACAATGGTTGACAACGCTATGCTGGAAAGCATCGGCACAATCCCCGGCTTCTATGCCCTGATGTCATACGAGCGTTACTATGATGCAGAAAACTTCATCTTTGACTCAGAAGAAGACAAGGCAAAGTTTGCAGGTCTTATTGAGAAAAGCCGATATTATCACGAAAGCGTACAGGCAAACAGTGATGCGATTATAAATTCAATTCTTGAGGACGGCAAAAAACTTGCGGTAATTTCAGAATACGGCTATTCAATGCTTCCCGTAACGGCTGATAACGACAGAATGGCTGACGGCACAATCGACACTCACTCCACAAGCTTCGGCGCGACATGCGCTGCCGTTGACGGCACACTCGGTGATGATTACGTACAGGCGGTTGCCTGCATATGTGGAGGAAACCACATTTCACCCGACAATCAGATTGACGCGTCCACCTGCAAATATCCTGACGTTACATGGTTTGCAAAAAATGTAAAACACGCAAGCAGTGACAGATATTTTGCTGATATGATTGACCTGATAACATACAGTGAAAATCAGGTAACAGTATGGACATATCCCGATATGCCGCAGTACATGATAAACCAGCTTGACCTTCGTCTTATACCGATGACTGCAGCAAATGCAGGAAAGGTTGTCCCCTTTGACGAAACAACAATCCTGGGTAAGTTTTTCAAGGATTTGTTCTGAGAGATAAATTATCGTAGAGGCGAACTGTGTTCGCCTTTTATGTATCCTTTAGCTTTGTGCAAAGGAAAACACAGTTTTCCCCTACGTAATGCATTACCAAAAGAAACAATAAATTATAATTTACACCACAAGATACAAAAATGCGATAGAAGTTTCGGTTTTAAACTTCTGTCGCATTTAATTTTATTTTTCCTTATTTTGCAGACTCTACAAGCTCTTCCATAGCATCAAGGATTATCTGTGCCGTGTTGGGGCCTGTTGAGTTTGTTTCCTCGTAATGACCTCTGTCCATATCGTCTGTTGCTTTGTTTATGTAAGGCATTGCGTCGTTAAGAAGGAAGTCATTTTCTGCAAGGATGTAGCCGAGCTCATCATTGCAAAGACCGATAACAAACTTATGCTTGCAGTCTGTCATATCCTTAAGCACTTTCTTGTAGCTTGCTTTTCTGTGGTGTGCCGAATCCTTTTCTGTAAGGAATTCGCCGTTGTAAAGTTCGGGGAAAAGTTCGCCGGGAATAAGGAACATTGCAACGTCCTTTTCACCAAGTTCAACGTATCCCACCTCTGAGAAGATACAAGCCTTGCTTCTCTTTTCAGTTCTTCCGATATCGTTGTTGAGAACCTTAAGGTATCTTGCAAGGATAAGAACCGTGTTGTCACCGGGAACCTTGATGCCCTTTGATTTTATGTTAAGGATGGGTTTGATTTCAGTTTCACTTTCAATTGCAAGTGCAATTTCACCAAGCTGTTTACCAAAGCCCTTCATGTATGCCTCGCAGTCGATCTGGTTTCTGTAAACCTTTTTGATTTCCTTGGCAGAAATCATGCCGCCTACTGCGCCGTTGAAGAATACTGCGTTTGACTTGGGAACATTTTCTTCAATTTCTTTAATAAGGTATGCGGGGAAGTCCGCGCTGACAAGAGAAGTTGTACCGAGAAGTTCAGCGTGCGAAGCAAAGTTCACAACATAGATATCACCTGACTTGTCGTCGGGAGCAAAGCGGAATCTCGTAAGATTCTTGTCGTAAGTAACGGGAGTTCTTACGTCAGCCTGCATATCCTCAACCTCTGTATAGCCCATATAGAGCTTACCGTCTTTTCTGCTTTCGTATGCGCTTACGATAGCGGCTGCAGCCTGCTTTTTAACATTTGCCGTAAATGCTTCATCTCTGCCGCATTTATAGATTTTTTCGCCCCACAAGCCCTGTGTGTCAACACCTGCGTGTGTATGAGTTGAAGAAACGTTGATTGACTTGATTTTGCCAAGCTTGCCGCTTTCAAGAGCCAACATTCTGATTTCGTTGATATCTTTTCTGCTGATGCCTACGCAGTCAAGAGCACAGAAAATCACACCGCCGTCGCCTCTGTTATCATCAAGATAAACTGCTCTTGCGTACAGGTCATCTAAAATACCTTTTACAGGGTTATTTGAGTCATAGCCTGCAATATAATATGTTTTATTCTCGTAATCTTTTGGTGTATAAGAAGCTTTGCCGAAACCGCAAGTCCATTTTTCGCCTGCTTCTGAGGAAAATCTTTCGTTACCTGTCAGCATGAACTGATTTGCTTTTGCCTGTGTTGTAAAATGTTTTTTCGGCATAGTAGAAATAATCAGATTTGTAAGTGCTGCTATTGCATTTCTTGTGAAATTATCCTTGAAACTCATATTTAACCCTCCTAAGGTAAAATTATACTTTATACATATTATACAACACAATTTAAAAATTTCAAGCCTTTATTTCTTGCAATTTGCTCAATTGTATGTTAGGATAGAATATATTAATTTTTAGAAGGTGATTATTATGGTATCAATCAGAAAATATGAAGAAAAAGACTACAAGGATGTACAATTTGTCTGCCACAACAGCGAAGGCCCCGAAGAAGTACCCGATTACGAAACAGGCAGATTTATTCATGACACATTCTGCAACTATTATATTGACAACGAGCCTCAGAACTGTTTTGTTGTTGACGATGACGGCAAGGCAGTAGGATATATCATCTGCGCCGAAAACTTTGATGCTTTCAAGAAAATTTTCGATGAGAAATATCTTCCTCTCTCTAAGCAGTACGGTGATGACAGATATCAGTGGGCAGTAACCGCTTACAACGCTCAGGAAAAGTTCAAGGATGAATACCCTGCACATTTCCACATTGATATTCTCCCCGAATATCAGCGACTCGGTATGGGCGGAAAGCTTGTGACAACACTCTGCGAGCATCTTGCATCAAAAGGCATTGAAGGCGTGTGCCTTACATGCGGTCCCAGAAACGAGAGAGCTGTAAACTTCTACAAAAAACGCGGTTTCACTCTCCTTTCAATTGACCATGACGACGCTTGCTTCGGCATTAAGACAAAATAAAATCACTTCAGATTTTCTATTGCATTTTAAGCTTAAATGTTGTAGAATATCCGGCATATCAATCGAGAAAGAAGAATTAACATGAGTATGGTTTTTGAAAGAAAGCTTCCTATTCCTCAGGAGGTCAAACAGCAGTATCCCCTCTCTGACGAAATTGAAAAGCTTATCGAAGCAAGAGCAGAGGAAGTCAGAAGAATTTTTACAGGCGAATCAGACAAGCTTATCCTTGTTATCGGTCCCTGTTCTGCTGACAATGAGGACAGCGTTATTGACTATATTTCCCGTCTGAGAAAAGTACAGGATAAGGTTGAAGATAAAATTTTCATTATTCCCAGAATTTATACAAACAAACCCAGAACTACAGGCGACGGCTACAAGGGAATGCTTCATCAGCCCAACCCCAACGAAAAGCCCGATATGTACAAGGGAATAGTTGCTATCAGACAGCTTCATATGAGAGCTCTTAACGAAACAGGTTTTTCCTGTGCCGACGAAATGCTCTACCCTGAAAACTACAGATATTTAAGCGATATTCTCGCTTATGTTGCAGTCGGTGCCCGCTCAGTTGAAAACCAGCAGCACAGACTGACAGCCAGCGGAATTGACATCCCTGTAGGCATGAAAAATCCCACAAGCGGCGATATTTCAGTTATGATGAACTCAATCACTGCCGCTCAGCACAAGCATACATTTATCTACCGCGGCTGGGAAGTTCATTCAGGCGGAAATCCTCTTGCACACGCAATCCTCAGAGGTTACGTAAACAAGCACGGTCAGTCAATGCCCAACTATCACTACGAGGATCTTGTTCACCTTGCTGAGGCTTATGCTAAAACAGACCTTATGAACCCTGCAGTTATCGTTGACACAAACCACGCAAACTCGGGCAAAAAGCATCTTGAACAGGTCAGAATCGCAAAAGAAGTTTTACATAGCTGCCGCCATGATGCAGACGTTAAGAAAATGGTTAAAGGCTTCATGATTGAAAGCTACATTGAAGACGGTGCACAGAAAATCGGCGAATGTATCTACGGTAAATCAATCACCGACCCCTGCCTTGGCTGGGAGAAAACAGAAAGACTTATCCTCGACATGGCAGATTTGCTCTGATAAAAAATTACTGCTTACGAAACGCCGAGCGTTGACAAGGAAAAACTCCTTACCAACGCTCGGTGAAATCATAAGCGGTTTTTTATTTTAGCCGTAAAACAACGGCATACCGTATTTATTGAAGCTTACAGGCTCAATATGTGTAAGTCTCGGGGAATCATCATACTCTTTTGTTTTTGTTGCGTGGTAAACCATGTATATCTCACCGTTTTTCCTGTAAAGGAAGCTGCAATGTCCTGCGTTATAAATATCGTTGAAGGTATCGTCATAACTGACTCTTGTCAGACTTTTACTCCAGCTTGATGCTTTCGTCACATCGTCGCCCTTAAGAGTGAGCATACCCATGCAATAATAGTCTGAGCTGTAACCGCTTGCAGAATAAACGATGAAAATATCGTCGTTATGATAAAGCACTGCAGGACCTTCGTTTACTTTCCAGCCCTTCTGTTCCCAATACAAATCGGGAGACGATAGCTTGACAGAAGGTGCGCCTTCTTTGAGGGTATATGGGTTTTCCATTTCCGTTATATAAATACACTGATATCCTACATCGTGATAAGATGAGGAAACATAGTACAGCTTACCGTCCTTTTCAAGATATGTTCCGTCAATATTATTAAGTCCGTCGGGAGCAAGATAACCCTTGAACTCGTATTCGCCGAAAATGTCTTCCGTTTTACTTTCCAGAACAAAACCGTATCGGTAAAAATCATCGTGCTCTTCCCCTTCTTCCGCAAGGGGCATTTTTCCGCGAGGAACTGCATCTTTCTCAAACAGTGCGCAGGAAACTATGTACCATCTATCGCCTATCTTATGAATTTCAGGCGCCCATATCTGACCCTTTATTCCGTCGCTGCCTGATGAATAAACGGTTTTCTTTTCAAGAACCGTTGTGTCATTGTAAGCAGCAATTTTTCTGATTTCAACTCCGTTGCCTGTTGTAAAAGTATAATATGTTTCGCCCTCTGCTTCTGCAATAAACGGGTCTCCGCCATGTTCATTGTCAATAGGCGTTGTATACGGTGTGGAAGTCGCAATACCAAAAGCTGTCATAATTGCAGTAAAGCAATAAAATACAAATCTCAGAAAAGCATACACGCTCTTTCACCTCTCTTAAAGTATATGAAGCCGTTGCCTTATGACAACGGCTCCTTTTAATTATTAAAGATTGTAATATTTATCAAACTCTGCAGGGTGAGGAATTGCAGAAAGCTGTCTGCATTCTTCACGCTTTGCTTTGATGAAGTTTGTAAGGAGTTCTTCCGGGAATACTCCGCCTGCTGTAAGATAATCGTGGTCTTTTTCAAGAGCATCAAGTGATTCCTCAAGGGAAGCGGGAAGCTGAGTGAGCTTTGCTTTTTCTTCATCGCTGAGGTGATAAAGGTTTACGTCATAGGGACCCCAACCGTTTGCATGGGGATCGATTTTATTCTTAACACCGTCAAGACCTGCCATAAGAATTGCTGCATAGCAGAAATAGGGGTTACAGGTAGCGTCGGGGTTACGAAGCTCGAAACGGCGCTTGTCGGGACTCTTTGCGTAAGCAGGAATACGGATAACTGCACTGCGGTTTGAAGTTGCATAACCAACAGTTACAGGAGCTTCAAAACCGGGGACAAGACGTTTGAAGGAGTTTGTGCTGGGATTGGTAAGAGCGCAGAGAGATGCAATATGCTTAAGAAGACCGCCCATGAAATAGTGAGCTGTTTCGCTTAAGTGCGCATAACCGTTGTCATCTGAGAAAACAGGCTTGCCGTCCTTGAAAAGAAGCATGTGCACGTGCATACCGCTGCCTGCTTCACCGTAAATGGGTTTGGGCATGAATGTTGCGGTTTTGCCGTATTTAAGAGCTGTGTTATGGATGATATATTTAATCATCATTGTAGCGTCTGCCATGTGAACTACTTCACCGAGCTGAGGCTCGATCTCAAACTGACCTGATGCGGCAACCTCGGGGTGATGATAGTTAATATCAATTCCCATCTCTTTCATAAGAAGACACATTTCACTTCTGCATTCATAAGAAACGTCAAAGGGTTTTGCAATATGATAGTTCTTCTGCTTGGGAACAACTACGCCTTTGCCCTCAACTGTACTGTTCCAGTAAGACTGCTTCGCATCAACAGAAGCTCCGATATAACTGCCGTCAACACCCCATGTAACTTCATCGAAAAGATAAAATTCAAATTCGGGAAGGATATTCATTGTATCAGCAACGCCGGTTTCCTTCATGTAATCGACAGCCGCACGGATAATGTTACGGGGATATTGTGCGAGAGGACGGTTTTCAGGGTTATCAATAATCATTGCGTTGCCCGTCATTGACAATGTGGGAATTTCGCAGAATGGGTCAATAACTGCAGTGTCAGGGTCGGGAATGAAAACCATGTCGCTCTTTTCAACAACAGCATAGCCGTAGTTTGAAGCATCAAAACCGATACCGCTCTTCATTGTATCCTCTGAGAAATTTTCAGCAGGGATTGTTACATGACGGTACTGACCGTTAATGTCAACCATCTTGAAGTCAACCATTTTAATGCCGTTTTCTTTGATAAACTTAAGAACATCTTTTGCACTCTTTGACATTTTTACATCTCCTTTAAAAGAACTTGCAATTAGTATAACAATATTTTATTTTTTCGTCAATAGTTTCAATTCTGCATATTTATAATTTGTATATCTTTAAGATTATAAATGAAAAGTTCTTTACTTTCAAGGTCACAATTATGCATGTTTACCGCAGAAACTGTGCGGTTTTCGTAAGTTGTATAATAGTAAATTCCCCGATTTAAATTGATGCATGAAGTGTAAAGTGTTATCACATTTTTATTGTCAGAGAGACGCACACAGCCTCTCACCTGTTCAACTGACGAAAGAATGTGGAAAAACTGACTTACGCCTTCGTTTTCACTCTCATCTGAAACAGAATTGAGCTTAGTAAATGCGGCACGGACAAATCTTGAGGTTGAGGACAAGTCCCCCGGCAAGCCTTTTGCACCCATTCCGCGGCTGTAAAGGGAAAGCTCTGTCCCTGCAAAGCGGTTTTCCGGAACACCGGTTGTAAGATTGACAAAATCCGAAAGGTACGTCATGTGATAATCAAACGCAGGATTATTCGTCAGCACACCTACAGGATTTTCATAAATTTTAAGTCCGTCTTTCATGCTTTCAACAGTAATTGCCTTTTCCTTATCTGCGATTATCCAGTGCAAGGGTGACAATGGCATGCCAATACTAAAATTTATATCACACAGATTGATTTTTGCAAGAAGAGCGCGTGCCTCGTCAAGATTTTTACACTGAGAAAGAATCCAGGGAATAAACTCAAAGGGAGAAATGTTGTCTTTCCCCGCTTCTTCAGGAAAATAATGAGCGTTACCGGGAAAATTCAGTCCTGCCATGCCGAGCCCGTGCTCGTTTGCAGCCTCATAATAAAGGGGAAAATTATTTTCCGCTACCGCCATACCGATGATAGCATAGTGATTTTTCATGCTTTCTTTCTTGCGGAAATCAAGTCTGAAAGTGCGGGGAGTGACAACCACTTTTTCATTGTAGGAATATTCAAGGTCAAGAGTCCGTCCGAAATAAGTGTCACGGGTTTTGTAGGTTATTGCAGTACACATAACATCACCTGAAAATTGTTTGATGTGTTTATTATGCCACAAAAAAAGAAAGCGAAGCCATAAGACTTCACTTTCCTGAAAAATTTTAATTATTCAATTCCGTTTCTCTCTTTGTAGATGCGGATAACTTCCTGAAGGTCTTCTTCAGTGTCAACGCTTACTGCCTCATACTGTGCAGGAGCGGGAACGATCTTGATTTTGTAGCCGTGTTCAAGAACTTTAAGCTGTTCAAGTGATTCTGCTTCCGAGAGAGGAGTGGGAGCAAGCTTTGTGTATTTGTTGAGGAATTCGTGTGTGTAAGCATAAATTCCTACGTGCTCAAAATATTTTGCATGTTCAGCGTGACGGGGATAGGGAATGGGTGAACGTGAGAAGTAAATAGCGTTGCCGTTTACGTCAGTTACAACCTTTACTACGCAGTTGTTTTTGATATAATCCTCACCGTCAATGGGCACACTGCCTGTTGCCATAACGCAATCGGGACTGTTGATAAGTGCTGTGCCGATATCGTCAATGATTTCGGGAGGAACGAGGGGCTCGTCACCCTGGATATTGATAACATAGTCACACTCATAAGCGTTTGCAGCCTCAGCAACTCTGTCGGAGCCTGTGGGATGGTTTACGCTTGTCATAACTGCTTCACCGCCGAAAGCGATAACTGCATCATAAACGCGCCGGTCGTCAGTTGCAACAACTACTCTGTCGAGAACCTTTGCTTTGCTTGCATTTTCATAAACGTGCTGAATCATGGGTTTGCCGCAGATGTCCTTGAGAGGTTTGCCGGGCAGACGTGATGAGCCGTAACGGGCAGGAATAACACCTAAAACTTTAACACTCATTTTCAAAACTCCTTTGTATAAGTTTAAACTTAAAATTTGTATTTTTCAGCAAGAGCCTTGCGCATTTTGTGAAGTGAGAAGGGTTTGATTTCTTCTACAATGCGCTCGCGCATTTCTTTACCTTCATCTGTGTTCTGAGGAGCAGATGTGAAGTCAAGAGTAATACCAAGCTCTCTGCAGATGCGGTCAACGAAAATGGGCCACAGCTCACCGATATCGCCGATAACGGGAATACTGTTTTCAAGACGTGTAAATGCTGACATTTCCATGCGGAACGGGATTTTTGTCAGTTTTGTCTTGGGCAGACCTTCGTTGATTGCTTTCTGAATAAGCTCGCTCTGTTTGTTAAGGTCCCATGAACGCTTGAGATTTTCGTCAAGGTCGAAGCGAATGAGTGTCTTATCCTTAAGGCTGTATGTAGGCATGCCGTTCATTGAGCCCCAGATGCCGTGACCTGTGTATGTTTCAAAAGGACCGTCGTGAATTTCCTGAGTAAGAGCAACTGCAGATTCAATAATAACATCTGCTTCTGAAAGCATTTTTGCAATACGGCTGCAACGCTGGCTGACGGGAATACTGTCAGAGATGCAAAGACCAACCTGACCGCCGCCGATAAGCTGAGGAACACTGACAAGAACGGGTACGTTCTTAATTGCGCCTGCACCGATCATTGTTCTGGGGTCAGAGCCGAGACCTGCAACATATTCAAAGCTTTCACCGAGAGTCTGTGCTGCAACCATAACCTCAGTTGAAACTGTTTCGTTGAAATAACCTACAGGGTAAGCCATGTTACCCGCTGCCTTGATGATAACCTTACCCTCTGCTTTTTCGCAGATAGAAACAAGCTCTTCGTCAAGGGGCATTTCTGAACGGATGCGAGCCCATTCTTCTTCGGGCATTTCTGTCAGTTCAAAAATATTTCCGCGGGGACGGAGTTCTTCGGGGAATTTTTCACCCAGAACGTCAGCGTCAAAACGCTTAACGCGGTCAAGAGTACCGCCCATTTCGTGGGAGATAACAGCTGAAGATGTTGTAACGCCGTCAATAAGTCCTGCATGGATAAGTGTTGCGATAAGTGTTGTAACACCTTCGTGCAGGTTGGGACCGCTTCCGATAACTGCTGCAACCTTGCCGCCGCGTTTTTTTACTTCAACAACGCTTTTAATGGCAGTTGCAAGAAATTCTTTTGTTTCATCAGGCAGTGCCTGATAGAGTTCTTCTACAAGAGCAGGTGATGCCATAATCATTTCTCCTATTCTCAATATGATTTGTTCTTCCATGTTGAACGCCTGAGGCGCACACATCTATACTACTTATAGTATATTTATAACATACCACTTTGAAAATTTTCTGTCAACCGATTACCGACATATTTTTTGAAAATTCATCATTGTTGAACAAAAGGAGAATATTGATGAATTTTTCAAAAAAACGGAGGCTGTGACAAAGTAAATGATTGACATTAAAAAATCCTACTGTTATAATCGTTATGTGGTTATCTCCATCAATAAGATAATAAATAAAATGAGGTGTAAAAAAATGATTAAAGCTGAACTTTTATATCAGGAATACCTTTTTACTGAAGGTATCAACGAAGAAACAGGCGAATGCCATGCAGCCACAGTTGCAATCTGTGACGGCAAGCCCACTGCCGCATGGTTTGGCGGCATTAAAGAAAAGAATCCCAATGTACGCATCTGGTTTGCAAAGAGGGACGAAAAATGGAGCACACCTGTCGCTATAACACCCGATGACGGTGAAGCAGACTGGAACCCCACTCTCTTTGCAGAAGACGGCGTTCTGACTCTCATTTACAAGAGCGGTATTGACGAGGGTCACTGGTACTCAATGAAATCTGTTTCAACTGACTGCGGTGAAACATGGACAGAGCCGAAAGAGCTTGTTCCCGGTGATGTTGGCGGAAGAGGTCCTGTTAAAAATCAGATGATCCGTCTTTCAAACGGCGCACTTCTGGCTCCCGGCTCAACAGAGGACCTTGTTGACCGTTGGGAATCATGGACAGACTACAGCGATGACAACGGTGAAACATGGAAATTGTCTGCTCCCGTTGCATTCACACTGCCTGACGGTACAATCTGTAACAGAAAAGAAGAACTTCCCAAAGAGGGCGAGGGTCTTATCCAGCCTGCAGTGTGGGAAGACCAGGCACATGACGGCCGCGTTTACATGCTTGCACGTACAAACCTTAACTGGGTTTACCGCAGTGAATCTACAGACTTCGGCAAAACATGGTCAGTTGCACGTCCTACAGACATGCCCAACAACAACAGCGGTATCGGTGCTGCTATTACAGACTGCGGTGTTCTCGGTCTTATCTGCAACCCTGTAAGTGAAAACTGGGGTGACCGTACTCCCCTCTGTCTTTTCCTTTCAGAGGATAACGGTGCAACGTATCCTGTAAATATTGAACTTGAAACAGAGAAGGGTGTTGAATTCTCATATCCCTCAATCGTAGCAGAAGGCAACCTGCTTCACATGGTTTACACCTGCGGACGTAAAAAAATCGGATATGCTGTTGTACGTGTAGAACGCTGACGAAGGAGGCACATCAGCGTGGAAAAACAGGTGAAAATCAAATCGTTGCAGAAAGCTATACAGTTACTTTCCTGCTTTACGGTTGATGAGCCCAAACTTGGCGTTACAGAACTTGCAAACAAAACAGGAGAGCTTAAAAGCACTGTACATAATATGCTGAGCACTCTTGAGGTCTGTTCAATGATCGAACGCACCCCTGACGGCAAATATATGCTTGGTGTCAGGTGCCTGTGCCTTGGCAGTGTCTACCGAATGACGCGTGACAGTAACAAGCTTATCCGCACGGCACTGAACGAGCTTTCAGAAATCACCGGAGAAACTGTCAACATGGCAGTGTGCCGTGAGCATGATGTAATTTACCTTGAAAACATCTGTGCAAAGGCATCTCACCTGACTCTGGACTACAGCGGTTCAACCGCTCCCCTTTACTGCACAGGCGTAGGAAAGTCAATTCTTGCATATCTTCCGCGCCATCAGCAGGAAGAAGTTCTGAGGAGCAAGCTTGTTCCTTTTACGCAGAACACAATCACAGACCCTGAAGAGCTTGCCCGCGAGCTGGCACTTACACGCGAGCGCGGTTATGCGATTGACCGTGCAGAGCATGAGCACGATATTGCCTGCGTTGCCATGGCAGTTCTTAATGAATACGGCATTCCCGTGGCGTCTGTCAGTGTTTCAGGACTTGAGGCGCATTTCACGGAAGAAAAAATCGAAGAATTCTGCAAGTATCTTACAAAAACGGCAGAACTGGTAAGAATGTATCTCTGATACTTCACTTATTAAAGAAAGAGGTGTTCGTATGACAACACAAAACGAATTGGTATTTTTAGCCATAAGCATGCTGGTAATGTGCTTTGGCTGGGGTATGCGCGGCTCCGCTATCGGCGGCGAAAAGGGTGCAATGCTCCCCGGTGCAATCATGGGTATCATGTGCGTATGGTACACAGGCTCTGAGCTTTTGATGGAAAACGTATTCCTGTTTGCTGCTGCCTGTGCTTTGGGCTACTTCTACGGCGGTATGGAGCCCTACGGCTCAACAATGGGACTTGTGCTCACTCACAACGTGCCCCGCTATAATCCGTCCCTCGGCTACCTTGCACTTGGTTTCAAGGGCTCAATCTGGAGCGGTCTTGGCTCAGCTTTCCTTGGTATCAGCTTCTCAGCACTCAGCGGTGAAGTTTACAAATGGTACGACTTTGTTATTTTCTTTGCCCTTGTTCCCCTTTCACAGGAAATCGGCTACAGAATTTTTAACACACCTTATGACCCGGAACACGGCAAAATGCCTAAAATCTGTTTCTCAAAGGATTCCCGTGAAGAATGGGGCAGAAACCTTATTATCGTTGCAGAACTGCTTATCATGATGGCTGTACGCCGTGATATTTTCGGTATCATCATGTGGATAGGCGGTGCACTTGCAGGCTCAATCGGTTGGGTTATTGCGATTACTTTCTATGACAAACAGATGCATCCCCTTAAGAACGGTAAAAGACTTTTCGGCAAGCTTGATGAAAAGAATGTTATTGACGGTTGGAAAATCATGGAGTTTGTTCAGGGCTGCTTCAACGGTCTCGGCATAGGTACTGCATTTATTCTCGGCTGGCCCATCGCAGCAAAAAATCTTGAAAAAGCTGAGGCTGCAGGTGAACTTTGGTACATGCTTCCCCCGAAAGTTGATACAATCCTTTCATGGGTGTTCTGTGCACTGATTATACTTACAATCTTCCTCTTCATCATCCCCTACCGCAGAAACGGTAACAAAATCACACGAGCATTCGGTGAGGTTGACATGAACATCGTGGAAGTTTTAGAGCGTCCCTGCTACATGGTATTCCCCCTTGCACTTGTTATGCTTGGCTCTAACACTATGGCAGAGATCATCTGCTGCTTTACAATGTACTACGTTATCGCACAGCATGACGGCTTAGAGCGTTACTGGGACTTCAAGAACATCAAGCTTATCCGTGCTATCATTATTCTTGTGGGCGCTGCTATCCTTGTCGGACAGATTTTCAGAGGCTACACTCTGTGGGAAACATGGATTTTCTACTGCATCGGATATATTCTCTTTGACGCTTTATATTTCTGGCGTCCCAGGAGAATTAAGGAAAACTGGAAAAAATCAAAGAATTTCCGTGAGTTCCTTGAAGCATTCGGAGG
>CAZDQE010000046.1:0-18871 GCA_964507395.1 uncultured Eubacteriales bacterium
GGGGGTTGTCCCATGAACGGAAAACTGCTTCTACAGCGCCCATAAGCTGTTCTTTGGGATCTGAGGGGAAGTCCTTACCGATCTTTGATTTATATTCTGCTTTGAACTGACCTGCAAGCTCCTTGAGGTCTTCAGCTGTAAGCTCAATATCCTGAGTTACGCCTTTAGCTTCTTTCATTTCATCGATGAGCTGTTCGAAGTATTTCTTACCAACTTCCATAACAACGTCTGAATACATCTGAATGAATCTTCTGTAGCAGTCCCAAGCCCAACGGGGGTTGCCTGATTTTGCAGACATAACTTCTACAACTTCTTCGTTAAGACCGAGGTTGAGGATTGTGTCCATCATACCGGGCATTGATGCTCTTGCACCTGAACGAACTGAAACGAGAAGGGGGTTTTCTGTATCGCCGAACTTCTTGCCGACAACTTCTTCCATCTTAACGATGTATTCCATGATCTGTGCCTGGATTTCATCATTAATTCTTCTACCGTCTTCGTAGTACTGTGTACATGCCTCTGTTGAGATTGTGAAGCCCTGGGGAACAGGAAGACCGATGTGTGTCATTTCTGCAAGGTTTGCACCTTTACCGCCGAGGAGCTCTCTCATGTCAGCGTTGCCTTCTGAGAACAGATAAACAAACTTTTTACTCATGTTCTGTATACCTCCAATAAAATAATTAACAAATTTTCTCCCTGTTTTCACAGGGGTGTTCCATTATAACATATAACGGAAAATTTTTCCATACATTTTTGAAAAAAATTCAAATGTACATTTATAAAAAACAGCCCGTTTCGGAAAATAATTCCAAACAGGCGTTTTTTTTAATATTACTCAGCAAAGCCTGATTCAACAAGTGCAACAAGAGCATTTACTGCTTCCTCTTCGTCTGCGCCGCCTGCGATAATGCGGATGTCCGTGCCACCCATAATACCGAGAGAAAGCACACCGAGAAGGCTCTTTGCATTTACTCTACGCTCTTCCTTTTCAACCCAGATTGATGATTTGAATTCATTTGCTTTCTGAATGAAAAATGTTGCAGGGCGAGCGTGAAGACCTACCTGATTCTGAACTGTAACGTCTTTAACAAACATATCTGAAATCTCCCACTAATAAAATTTCTCGCACAAATACGCACGAAGATATTTTAATATCTTGCCATTATTATATCACAAAACTTGTCCCCGTCAACAAAAAAAATCGGTTTTCGGAATAATTCATAGAGTAAAACAAACTCCGCCAAATTCAAAAGCAAATGTTTGTATAAAATGCCCATTTCCGATGGTGTTTTTGTGATATGTACTATATTAGCATATTATATTCTATTCAGTTTACACAAAAAATGTACCTTGCTGTCAAAATTGCAAAGTTTTTTATGTGCATTTTATCCGTATTGAAAAACGGAAAATTTCTGTTATAATAAAGGAAAAGGAGTGTGTTTGTATGAATAAGATAATCGCAATAATGCTTTCTGTTATAACTGCACTTTCAGGGTTGTTTATGACACCTTTTTCGGAAATCCCCTCTTACATTGAGACGATTGACGGAAACAGTGTATATCAGATTGCGGAAAACACCGGCTACATAAAAGATACTGTTCTTGTGGTTTTTGAAGATGACGCTTCCGTTTTCGAGAAGCTTTCTGTTTTTGCCAAGGCTGACGGAATGTGTGTTGGAAAAATCAATGATCTGGGTTTATACATTTTAAAAACCAACGGAATGGATTATGAAGAAACCGATAAGCTCTGCAAAAATCTCACATCGCTTGAAAGTGTGGTGTTTGCAAGTTTCTGTCCCGTGAAGAAACTGACAGAACAGTATACTCCCAATGACCCCTTTATGGACGAGAACGGCTACGGCACGAACGATTGGGATGACGAAAACCCTGAGGGCAACAACTGGCATATTGAAGCCACTGACACACGCTCGGCATGGGGATATAAAAGTCTTTTCACTCACATAAATATCGGCGTTGTTGACGGCGGTTTTGACACGGAGCATGAAGAACTTGCAGGCAAAATCACTTTCCCCTCAAAGCGTGAGGAAAGAAAAAACATACCAAACCACCATGGCACACACGTTGCAGGAATTATTGCCGCAGAACAGGATAACGGCGTGGGTGTCAGCGGTATCTGTTCAGACTCTACACTTATCTGTGTTGACTGGAAGCCAAGCGCAAACCAACTCTGGATCGCAGACCTTGAGGTTCTGCAGGCACTGAAAAGAGTTGTAAAGGCAGGGGCAAAGGTTGTGAACTTCTCTGTGGGCAACTCTTCGTCAATGGGCGATGATAATTACGAATTCCCCTCATTCGTACCGAACCTTGACGGAATGCTCTATTCCTATACCATGGGTTCACTCCTGAGCAAAGGCTATGACTTTGTGGTTGTTCAGTCTGCCGGAAACGGTAACGGCGAGGGTTACGCGGTTGACGCCTCACAGAACGGACTTTTCTGTTCGATAAACGAAGATAACGCTTTTCTCCCCTTTTCAGGAGTTGAAACAGAAGATATACTCGATAGAATAATCGTTGTCGGCAGTGCGAAAGTCACGAAAGACGGCTATGTTCAGACATCATCTTCAAACGTCGGAGAAAGAGTTGACATCTGCGCCCCCGGTGATAATATTTACAGCACAACAAAGGATAACACCTATCTTACAAAATCAGGCACATCCATGGCAGCGCCTGTTGTGACGGGAGTTGCATCCCTTGTGTGGAGTGTAAACCCTGATCTGACAGGAAACGAGGTCAAGAAAATCATCTGCGAAAGCACAAAAGACATGGTTGCACCGTCAGATGACAGGCACTATGATTTCCTTGATTACAAAGCTTATCCCCTGGTCAACGCAAAGCTTGCAACCGAAGAAGCACTCAGGCAGAAGGGCGGTTTTTACGATGTAAGTATCACATCGGGAAGCAAAGAAAAAATCACTTTCATTAGCGAAAGCGGAGATGAATTCATCTTTGAAACAAACAGTAAAGGTAAACTTTCCTGTGTCCTTGAAAAAGGAAATTACACCGTGAAAACAGAAAACACCGTAAAAAAGCTTACGGTGAGTGAAAATATGAATATTGAAATTTAAAACCAAGAGGGCGGATTCGCCCTCTTTTTATATTCAGAAAAGCTCCGTTGACAGGTATCTGTCCCCTGTGTCAGGAAGGAGCACTACAATTGTTTTACCTTCGTTTTCAGGGAGTTTTGCTTTTTCTATAGCAGTGTGAAGTGCAGCACCTGATGAAATACCAACCAGCACGCCTTCTTTTGTTGCAAGAAGTCTTGCGCTTTCAAAAGCCTGTTCCTCCGTGACAGTGACAACCTCGTCATATACTTCCGTGCTGAGAACATCAGGCACAAATCCTGCACCGATACCCTGCAAGCCGTGTTTACCCGCTTTCCCCTCTGAGAGTACGGGAGAATTTTTCGGCTCTACTGCTACGATTTTAATATCAGGATTTTTTTCTTTAAGATACTCGCCTGCACCTGTTATCGTACCGCCCGTACCTACACCTGCAACGAAAACATCAACCTCGCCCTCAGTGTCCTCATAAATTTCAGGACCTGTCGTGAGATAATGGGCTTTCGGATTTGAGGGATTAACAAACTGTCCTGCAACAAAGCTGCCGGGAATTTCATTTGCCAGTTCCTCCGCCTTTTCAATTGCGCCTGTCATCCCCTTTGTGCCGTCAGTAAGAACAAGCTCTGCACCGTAAGCAGAAATGAGTTTTCTTCTTTCCACAGACATTGTGTCAGGCATAACGATAATGAGCCGATACCCCTTTGACGCAGCAACCATGGCAAGTCCTATGCCCGTATTTCCCGATGTAGGCTCGATAATAACCGAGCCCGATTTAAGAATACCCTTTTCTTCTGCATCCTCAATCATTTTCACCGCAACTCTGTCCTTGACAGAGCCTGCAGGATTGAAATATTCAAGCTTTGCAAGAAGTCTTGCCTTTGTATTCAGTTCTTTTTCAATGTTTGAAAGCCTGAGCAAGGGCGTTCTGCCCACAAGCTCGTATGCTGAATTATAGATTTTCGCCATATTGTTCACCTTAAATTTTATACTCTCTGATAACATTTCCGTCAAAGTCTTTCCATGTGAAAACACCGTTTTCAAGTGTCATGTAACCGTGGTGACTGTTTTCCTTTGGAATAGAAACAGAGCCGGGATTGATGTAAACATAGTTTTCATGCTCTGTGCATTTGGGTACATGGGTGTGACCGTGGAGAAGAATATCGCCTTTTCCGAGAGGCGGTAAATTATTCTCATTAAAGTTATGCCCATGAGTCAGGTAAATCATTCTTTTTCCCTCACAGATAATTGCATAATCTGCAAGAATCGGGAAAGACAAGACCATCTGGTCAACCTCGGTGTCACAATTACCTCTTACAGCGAGGATTTCATTTTTAAGAGGATTTAAAAGTTCGATCACCTTTTTCGGTGCATAATCCTTCGGCAAATCATTTCTCGGTCCGTGGTAGAGAATGTCACCTAAGAGCACTAATTTGTCTGCTTTTTCCTCTTTGCAGCTCTCAAGCATTTTTTTGCAGAAATACTCAGAGCCGTGTATGTCTGATGCGATAAAGTATTTCATTTTTCAGTCCTCGATCTTTGCTTTCCGTGAATTTATTTTTCTGAAAATTTCAGTGTCGAACTTAGGTGTTCTGTCATAATAATAAAGTCCGTTCTGCTCCTGCTCGATATCGTAAAGCTGAGTGTAACAGAATCCGAACATTCTGTCATTGTCAAGAAGTGCGTCTGTCAGTCCTTTATATCTTGCGATAAATTCCTCTTCCGTTTTCGGAGCGGTACCGTAGCCCCAATCCCTTTCACCGGGATTTATTGACCACTGAATTCCGCCGTATTCACTGACGAAGGCAGGACCGCCTGTATAATTCTGACGGTTTGGGAATTTTTCATAAAGCACTCCCTCGCTCATCAGCCTGTCATAGTTTGTCTTGAAAATTTCAGGATTCTGCTCATAATCGTGAACGTCGTAAATATCTGT
This sequence comes from uncultured Eubacteriales bacterium, assembly GCA_964507395.1. GTDB lineage: Bacteria > Bacillota > Clostridia > Oscillospirales > Acutalibacteraceae > SIG575. Next base: position 5,013 of record CAZDQE010000046.1, read on the forward strand.
TTCCACATGGAAGTTACCGCTTGTGTCAATGCAGGGACGTGTTTCGTCAACGTGCTTTGTAGCGTTATAGATATTTCTGATATATTCGTCATTCTGGCGTCTTCCGTCAACATCCCATGTTTCATTAAAGGGACACCAGCCGATAATTGACGGATGGTTGAAATCTCTTTCCACACATTCAAGCCACTGCGGAAGCATAACTTCAAGCGACTGATATGACGAATAATCAGCACCCCAGTTTGCAAATTCTCCCCAGACTATATAGCCCATTTTGTCGCAATGATACAAAAATCTCGGCTCAAAAACCTTCTGATGAAGTCTTGCTCCGTTAAAGCCCACTGCCACCGAAAGCTCAATATCCTTTTTAAGAGCTTCATCTGCAGGTGCGGTATAAATTCCGTCAGGATAGAAGCCCTGATCAAGAACAAGTCTCTGAAAAACAGACTTGCCGTTGATGAGGAATTTATAGCCGTCAAGCTTTACGTTTCTCAGACCGAAATAGCTGTAAACCTTATCTTCTCCGAAGCTGAGTTCAACATCGTAAAGTCTGCCGTTGCCAACCTCCCACAGATGAATTTCATCAAGTTTAATTTCACCTGTCACAAGCTTTTCTGCTTTTTTACGGAAAGTGCCCATTTCTTTTCCATTGTAATAAGCTTTCGCTTCAAAAGTGCCTTCGCCTTCAACAACTGCGGAAATTGTCACTGTTCCGTTTAAATAATCGGGGAAAAACCTGAAACTCTTTATATAATTTTTCGGCACAAATTCAAGCCATACAGTTTGCCAGATGCCCGTAGTTCTTGTATAATCACAGCCTCTTGAATAATATTCACGGCACTGCTTTCCCACAGGCTGAAGAGGGCTTCTCACATCATCAACCGCGTAAACGCAAAGCGTGTTTTCTCCCGCTTCAACAAAATCGGTAATATCAATTTTAAAAGAAGAATATCCGCCTTTATGAGAGCCTGCTTCTTTGCCGCCCACAAAAATTCTCGCATGATAATCAACTGCACCGAAGTGAAGAAGGATTCTGCCCTCCAACTGACTTTCACTTATATCTATTTTTCTCCTGTACCATACGGCAGGGATGAAATCCACATATTCAATGCCCGAAAGCTTACTTTCGGGACAGAAAGGAACATTGATTTTACTTTCCCATTCTTCCCTTGATAAAATTCCTGTTTCAAGCTTGCTTTTGCCGAAATCAAATTCAAAGTCCCATTCTCCGTTAAGGTTTTTCCATGTTTTTCTTTCAAACTGAGGAGTCGGATGTTCACATCTCGGAATCATGTTTTTCACACACCTTTATATTTGCTATCCTAAGTTTATCAATTAATCAACCTGTTGTCAATGTTTCGCACAGAAATTGCTTGCCCGTATGGTCAATGGAATATCCGCTTTTGTAAATGAGCTTTTCTACCGTTACAAACTCATACCCCTCTGACGATAATTTTTCAAGAATTTTTCCTAATGCCTCAGGAGTATTGAGAGCAGCATTATGGAAGAGTACGATTGAGCCGTTTTTAACATTATTCACAACCCTGTTGTAAATTTCTTCCGCCGACAAATCCTTCCAGTCAAGAGAATCCACATCCCATTGAATTGTATACATTCCCAAAGAATTCACACACTCTATAACCTCGTTACTGTAATCGCCGTAGGGCGGTCTTATCAAGGTTGGAGTTTTTTTGGTGATTTTTGTTATTTTTTCATTGCAAAGAGCAATTTCCTTCTTTATTCCTTCTGCAGAAAGCTGAGGTAAATTGGGATGTGTGTTTGAGTGATTCTGTATGCTGTGGCCTGCATCGGACAAAGCTTTAACGCTTTCAGGGTATTTGTCTACCCAGCTCCCCACAAGGAAAAAGGTTGCTTTTGCATTATACTTTCCCAGAGTGTCAATAAGCTCCTGCGTGTCCTCATTTCCCCATGCTGCATCAAAGGTAAGCGCAACACATTTTTTCTCACTGTCAACACAATAAATCGGTAACAGACGGTTTTGTGCCATTGTTGCCACCGCTCCCTTGCTCATACCGAAAATTCCGAAAGCAATAATCAGCACAAGCAAAAGGCAGATAAGTATAAGTTTTTTCTTTGTAAGAAAAATTGTTTTCATTTTTTGTTCCTTCCTTTCATATTTTTTACTAAATTCTATTCATATTTCCTTGTCCGTAAAACCAAAATAAAAAAGTTTGGTTTTCCTACTTGTATTTTCCTTTGAAAATTAGTATAATATCTCCATATTATGTTATTGTGCCGTGTTGTCTGTTTTCAGACAGTGAAAAAGCACTGCACCCAGAGGAGAAAAAATGTTAGGGAAATTTGTCAGAGTGAAGGTCACTCAGCCCATAAACTCCTACAACAAACAGTTTGGTTACAAATACTTGCTCAATTACGGAATAATGCATTATAATTCCAAACCCGGCTCCACTGCACAGTGGGCGTATATTATGGGCATCAGCCATCCTGTAAGGAATTTTGACGGCAGAGTAATCGCCAGAATCAAACGAGCAACAGGCTCAGTAGTTTACGTTGTAGCGCCGAAAAGAATGCGCTTTATTCAGGCACAGATCGAGGACGCAATAGAACACGCAGAGGGAAAAGGAAAATACAGGCTCGACTGCCTTTACGAATACTCATGCGGTGCCGTAGTTTACAGAATTATCAACGGTATGCGCCGCTATCTGCTTATCAAAAACAAAAGAAGCGCACATTGGGGATTTCCGAAAGGTCATATCGAACGCGGTGAAACATCAGAGGACACTGCGAAGAGAGAAGTTCTTGAAGAAACGGGAATCCATATTGACATACTCCCCGATTTCGTAGAAAAATCAGATTATTCCATTCAGAATAAGATTGAAAAGTCAGTTTCCATTTTCCTTGCCAAAACAACGGATACCCAGACCATTATCCAGAAAGAGGAAATTGAGGACTACATCTGGCTGACTTACGAAAATGCACTTTCAACTCTTAAATTTGAAAACGACAAGTCAATACTTGAAAAGGCTGAAAATTATTTAAACGAGAGAGGTTTGTAATATGGCTGAAACCTTAGCTAACTATATCGTCGATCTGCTTCAGAATAAAATCCCCGGAGAACTGATTGCTTTTATTATATCTCTTCTCCCCATTCTTGAACTGAGAGGCGGACTTATTGCCGCAAATCTTCTGGGGGTAAGGCTTATCCCCGCTTTCATTATCTGCTTTCTCGGCAACATGCTTCCCATTCCCTTTATCCTGCTTTTTATCGAAAAAATATTCGCATGGCTCAGAGATAAAAAGGGACTCGGCGCAGTTGTAAGATACTGCGAAAGAAAAGCAGACAAAAACAAAGACAAAATTGAAAAATACGGTCTTTGGGGACTGCTTATCTTAGTTGCGATTCCCCTGCCCGGTACAGGCGCATGGACAGGTGCTCTCGTTGCGGCACTTATGCGACTTGATATAAAGAAATCCCTTCCCGTTATTGCAGGCGGCGTTCTTATCGCCGGCGTTATTGTTGCTCTTATAATGTACGGCGCAGTTGATGCAATATTCGGATGAACAGGCAATAAATCAACCGACAAAAAGCTCCGTGTATCTCATTGATACACGGAGTATTTATTATCCATTATTCGCTACCGAACCGCAGCATTTTTTATATTTTTTACCGCTTCCGCAGGGACACGGGTCATTGGGACCGACTTTATTTGCCTTGTTTCTGACAGGCTCTTTCTTAAGAGTGCCGTCTGAAGAAGAGCCGGTTTCCGATGTAACCTTTACTGTCTGCTCACGCTTTGTATCCTCCTCGCTCTTTACACGGACCGTAAGTGCAAGACGGACTGTATCCTCACGGATTGAAATTCTCATATCCTCAAACATATCGAAGCTTTCGTTTCTGTAAGCCACGATAGGCTGCTGCTGTCCGTAAGCACGAAGTCCGATACCGCGTTTGAGTTCGTCCATAGCGTCAATGTGGTCCATCCACTTTGAGTCAACGCTGTAGAGAAGAACCTTTCTTTCAAGGTCACGCATAAGCTCTTCGCCCATTTCGTTTTCGCGGATTTCGTAAAGCTTTGTAGCTCTGTCAATGAGAGTTTCTTTCATTTCCTCTGAATCAAGAGCACTGATATCTGTGAAATCCTCATCGGAGGTGAGCCAGCCTTTGAACTTATCCTTAAGACCGGGAACATTCCAGTCTGCACGGCTGTTTTCAGCAGGACAATAGAAATCAACCGCTTCGTTAACACATTCCTCAAGCATACCCATAATCGAAGGCTTAAGCTCTTCACCGTCGAGAACTTTATTTCTCTGAGCGTAAATAAGCTCTCTCTGACGGTTCATAACATCGTCATATTCAAGAACGTGCTTACGTGCTGCGAAGTTATTACCTTCAACTCTCTTCTGAGCGTTTTCGATTGATTTGGAAATCATCTTTGCCTCAATCGGCATGTCGTCAGGAGTTTTAAGAGTGTTCATAACGCTTGTAAGTCTTTCACCGCCGAAAAGACGCATCAGATCATCCTGAAGCGAAAGATAGAATCGGCTGGCACCGGGGTCACCCTGACGGCCTGAACGACCTCTGAGCTGGTTGTCAATTCGTCTTGAATCGTGACGCTCTGTACCGATAATATAGAGACCGCCTGCTTCCCTTACCTTTTCAGCCTCGGGAGCAATTTCAGCCTTATATTTATTGTAAAGGCTTGTATACTGTTCTCTTGCTTCAAGAATTTCTTCACTGTCAGTTTCAGCAAAACCTGTTGCCTCAGCAATAAGCTCCTCGTCATACTGCATACGGCGCATTTCTGCCTTCGCAAGGTATTCTGCGTTACCGCCGAGCATAATGTCAGTACCGCGGCCTGCCATGTTTGTTGCAATTGTTACCGCACCAAGCTTACCTGCCTGTGCAACAATTTCCGCTTCCTTATCATGGTATTTCGCATTAAGAACTTCATGCCTGATCCCTCTCTTTTTAAGGAGAGATGACAGATATTCTGATTTTTCGATTGAGATTGTACCTACAAGGACAGGCTGACCTTTTTTGTTGCACTCTTCAATCTGTTCAATAACTGCGTTGTATTTTGCAAGCTCGGTTTTATAAACCACGTCGTCAAGGTCCTTACGCTGAATAGGCTTGTTTGTAGGGGTTTCGATAACGTCAAGGCTGTAAATTTCCTGAAATTCTGCACTTTCGGTTTTTGCAGTACCTGTCATACCTGAAAGCTTTGAATAAAGACGGAAGTAGTTCTGGAAAGTGATTGTAGCAAGAGTTTTGCTCTCATGCTCAACCTTAACCCCTTCTTTAGCTTCAATTGCCTGATGAAGACCTTCGTTGTATCTGCGTCCGAGCATAATACGGCCTGTGAATTCGTCAACGATAAGCACTTCGCCGTCTTTGACAACATAGTCGATATCTCTTCTCATAACGCCGAGAGCTTTTATTGCCTGATTGATATGGTGCTGAATCGTCATGTTTTCAGCATCCATAAGGTTATCAAGCTGGAAGAAAGCTTCAGCCTTTGCAACACCTGACTTTGTAAGAGTTGCTGTTCTTGCCTTTTCGTCAACTACGAAATCGCCGTCAGCCGCAACATCTTCAGCGTTTGCCTTTGAGTCGATTTCCTTAACCTTCGTCATTTTAAGGCTCTTTGCAAAACGGTCAGCAAGCTTATACAGCTCTGTTGATGCATCGCCTCTGCCTGAAATAATAAGAGGTGTTCTTGCTTCGTCGATAAGGATCGAGTCAACCTCGTCCACAACTGCAAAGTTATGACCGCGCTGAACCTTCTGCTCCTTGTACTGAACCATATTATCGCGAAGATAGTCAAAGCCCATCTCGTTATTTGTACCGTAAGTGATATCGGCGTTATATGCCGCTCTTCTCTCTTCATTTGTAAGTCCGTGAATAATAAGGCCTACTGAAAGCCCCATAAAGCGGTAAAGCTTGCCCATCCATTCAGAGTCACGCTTTGCAAGGTAATCGTTGACAGTAACGATATGAACACCTTTGCCTGAAAGCGCGTTAAGATATGCAGGGAGAGTTGCAACAAGAGTTTTACCTTCACCTGTTTTCATTTCTGCAATTCTGCCCTGATGGAGAATAATACCGCCCACAATCTGCACGGGGAAATGTCGCATGCCGAGAACACGGTCTGATGCCTCACGGCAAGCTGCAAATGCTTCGGGGAGAATATCGTCAAGGGTTTCGCCTTTTTCAAGGCGCTCCTTGAACTCCGGTGTTTTTGCCTGAAGCTCCTTATCGCTCAAAGCCTTATATTCATCTTCAAGAGCCAAAACCTTTTTCTTCAAAGGCTCAATTCTCTTGACTTCTTTTTTTGAATAGTCGCCGAAAATGGCTGATAAAAAAGACATTTTATATTTCTTCCTTTCGGTGCATAATTTCACAGATACTATTTTAGCACATATACTTTTATTTTTCAACTTCAAGATAAAATTTTACAAAATTGCAATTATTTTTATTGATAAATAACGCATTTTATGATATTCTTTTATAGAGGTGACGCAAGTTGACAGAAAAATTATATTACACCGACCAGTATCTAAAAGAATCTGAAGGTACCGTTTTATCGTGTGAAGAAGCGGAAAACGGCAAATACCATATCATTCTTGACAGAACAGTTTTCTTCCCCGAAGGCGGCGGACAGGATGCAGATTCAGGCACACTGAACGGAAAAGAAATCGAATATGTTTTTGAAAAAGGCGACGATGTTGTACACGTATGCGCCGAGCCTTTTGATATCGGAGAAAAAGTAAAAGGCATTATTGATTTTGACAAGAGATTTCTCATAATGCAGAAACATTCAGGCGAACACATTTTCTGCGGTGTTTCACATTCTCTCTACGGAGTTGAAAACGCAGGCTTCCACATCGGCAGTGAATGTATCACTGTAGACTTTGACAAGCTTCTCACTCCCGAGCAAATAATAAAAGCCGAAAAAATCACAAATGAAATTATATGGGATAACAGAAAAATCACTTCTTCCTTCCCCACTCATGAGGAAGCTGAGAAAATAGAATTCAGAAGCAAAAAAGAAATCAAAGGTCAGATAAGACTTGTAACAATCGAAAACTGCGACGTATGTGCCTGCTGCGGAACCCACGTAAACCGTACAGGAGAAATCGGATGCGTGAAAATCACTTCGATTTCAAAAAAACGTGCAGGCTCATCAATCACAATGCAGATAGGCAAAGCGGCTTTTGAAGATTACGCGGCAAAGCATGATGAACTCGCCCGTCTTTCAAACATGCTTGCTCTTAAACCTCTTGAAATCGCTGACGGCGTCCGGAAATTAAAAGATGAAATTGCCTCTCTCAGGTATGAGCTTGAAAAAGTGAAGCTTGATGCCTTTGCAGACAAAATCAAGGATTTAAGCGGAGAGGTCGAGGTTATTTTCGAGAAAGACCTTCTCCCCGACGAAGTGAGAAAAATGTGCGATTTGCTGGCTGACAAAGTGACAGTTGCCGCCGTACTCAGCGGAAGCGATGAAGAAGGCTACAAATATACCATCGCTTCAAGAAGCACGGATCTAAGACAGCTTGCGAAGGAATTCAACCTGACTCTCTCAGGCAGAGGCGGCGGAAAGCCGGAAATGGTACAGGGCACGGTCAATGCAAAACGTGAAAATATAGAAAGCTTTTTAAGGAGTGAAGTAAAATGAAAACATTTATTATTCTTGGTGACTCAATAACCGATTGCAGCAGAGACAGAGACGATATCAATTCTATGGGCATGGGTTATCCCGCTGTGACAGCCGCTATCCTCGGCACACGCCACCCTCAGAAATTCAGATTCATAAATGAAGGTATAAGCGGAGACAGAATTGTTGACGTTTACGCACGAATCAAACGCGACATTATCAACCAGAAGCCTGATTATCTTTCAATCCTCATCGGCATCAACGATGTATGGCATGAGCTCGGCGACAAAAACGGCGTGGCAGCACCCAAGTTTGAAAAAATTTATTCAATGCTTATCGAGGAAATCAAGGAAGAGCTTCCCGAAATCAAAATTTTCATCCTTGAGCCCTTTGTAACCCCCGGCACTGCAACAGATGAACACATTGAATATTTCAGAGCAGAAACACTTCTTCGTGCAGAAGCCGCAAAAAGAATCGCTGAAAAATACGACCTTACATTTATCCCCCTTCAGGAAGTATTTGACGAGGCAATGAAACTGGCTCCCGCTTCATACTGGACACGCGACGGCGTTCATCCAACAACCGAAGGTCACGGACTTATCGCAAGAGAGCTTACGACGGCTGTATTATAAAAAATACAAAAACGTGCATAATAAGCCTGAGGTGATAAAATGGATATAAAAGATTTGCCTGCAGGCTTCGCTATGGCGTTGGCACAGAATGAAAATGCCATGAAAAGATTTGAAAAAATGAGCGGGGAAGAAAAAGCAAGGGTGCTTGAACACGCCCGTTCTGTCACATCAAAGCAGGAAATGAAAGTCCTTGTGTACGATTTGTCGAAGGACTGAAAAGTCCCCGAAGCCGTAACGCCGAGCGTTGACAGTGAACTTACGGCACAACAATGCGTTAAAAGGAGCTGTAAAAAACTTTCGTTTTTTACAGCTCCTTTTTGCAATAATTCAAGGATCTTGCCCGACGGCTTTATCTCATCAGTTGTATAGAAATTCCTTTTTCACCATAGCATCTCCCTGCACCGCACGTCAGCTCATCCGTTAGCTTTCGCAGCTAACAAGTTATAGTATTTTTCTTCAAGCTCCGCATAATTTGTATAGTCCTCTGCCTGTTCAAGAAGATTTTTAGCGTCAGTATAAGGCTTGACCACCCTTTTGTAAACCGACTCAGCTTTAAGATACGCTTTAATTTCACGTCTTACCTTCATGCTTTCCGCAAAGCCGGAGGTTTCTCTGTTCTGAAGCTCTTCCAATACAGCTTTGTCAGGAGCAGATATATTTTCAATGCCGTACTTTCTTATGAGAGATGCAGACTCTTTCTTTACTCTCATATTCTTGATTGCATCTGAACGGATTTCTTTTTCTGTCTTAGTACCCTTGGGAAGTCTCTTTGCCTTTCTCATTTCTTCAGATGCATTTTCATAAGCATAAAACTCGCCTTTGGCAAAATCCCTTTTTGCCATGTCTATTCTTGCAATACCTGCTTCGCTCGAAAATTTATTAAGGTCTTCCATGATAATAGCCGCTCTTTCAACAGCAAGATTTCTCTCTTTGACTTCCTTCCTCTCTGCTTTGGAAAACGTTTTGTCGACAGACTGTTTTTCTTTTCCGTAAAGATTTTTCGCACTATGGATTATTTCCATTGCTTCTTCAAGCTCATCGTCTTCAAGAGCACCCAGCGAATGGTTTTCAAACATCGCTCTGATTTTCAGAACATCAACATAAGCTCTGTGTTTATTTTCAGTAAGGTCATAGAAGCAGAACGGAATAAGATTCAGCAATGCACCAACGGCAGAGCAAAGAATCAGAACCTCAAAAAGATTGTTTCTCAGTATATCATCATAGAGAACATTATAATCCTCAAGCAGACCCATTTTTTCATATATGGCAGGATAGACCATACCTGTAAAGAAAGAAATAACTGTGCCTATTATACCGAGAGGTCCGAAAAGCCCGTCAACTCTGACGCCTGTTTTCCATTGATGATAATCCCTCATATCGGCGCTTATATTATGCTGGACTATGTTCCAGAACGTGTTGATAAATGTGTTGAGATACCACAGAACACAAATCAGAATCAGATTCTTGTATGTAAAATATAGAACAATAAGCACAACAACATTTATTGCGTTTGCGGTAATGAGCAGATTTCTTTTTCCCATAAATTTTATGGCGACAGGAGCCAGAAGCATTGACCACAGTGCCGCATTGCCGATAACGGTATTTGCAACTCCCAGATAGGATTGGTACTCTCCGCCGTAGCCGTAAACAAATGACCAGCTCAGAACCACGCCGTAGCCCGATTCAAGAAAGACGACCCATGCGGCAGACTGAATTATCCAGAAATATTTGTTCTTCGCAACCTCACGGACCGCATCAAGCATTCTGACAGGTTCGGGTTTCTTTTTGGGAAGGATAAGTCTTTCTTTAACCTTTCTGAAAAAGAATGCAGACATAATGAGACCGATAACCGTGAAAACAGGATAGATTATTCGGTAACTCCAGATGTTATTAAGTCCCCATGTTTCGCCCGCTATCCAGGGAATAAACAGATTTGTAATCGAAGGTGCAAGGGAATAGATCACCTGCGAGATACTCATTACATTTGCTCTTTCCTGAGCATCAGGTGTTATAATCTGCTGAAAATATGTATAGCTTTCATTATAGAACGACAGGAAAACATTCAGTATCATGTACATGAACCAGACAACAACTGCCTTGGTCAGATAATTGAAATGTTCATAAGGAAGCCATACAAAAATAAGAGAAATCAGAACTATAGGCAAGCCTGTTCTTCTGATAAACGGCAGGAATTTTCCGCCCGGAAGGTTATGATTATCGTAATACCAGCCTCGGAAAATGCCCATAGGTATTCCCACAAGATTTGCAACAATGAGCATAATCTGCAGATCCATAGGTTTCAGACCTATGCTGGCACCTACAAGAAAGTTAGATGCATTAAGAGCGATAGTTGACGCAAGAAGCGTTGTCCAGTATACGCCGAAACCCGCACCGCTCAGATTTGCAACCTCCTTATAAGGAACATATTTCCCTTTAGGCGGAACGTGCCAGTATTCTTTTGCCGTGCTGACAATATTCTTTACCTTTGCTTTAATTGACGAACCCATATTTGCCACCCCTCATTTTTGAATGATGTTATCATCATTATATCATGCACTTCAAAAAATAACAACATAAAAATATCATCTGACAATCGCGCATGCTCGCTGAGTTCCCCGATACAACCGCATATCTCATCTTTTCTGTTTATTCCTTTATCTGCATTGTCTTTGCCTTCTTTCAGGCAAAAAAGCTTTATGAAAACCAACAACAAAACCGGATTAATAACTAAAAAGTCAGTCCGAGCTGAGTGTTCGGACAGTTTTTCATTTTCAGGGCAAACGGCTGAGATATAATCTTCCGTTTTCATTTAACCACTTATGCCATTTTTTATATTCAGGAAATGCTTTTTCTACTTCCGCATAGAATTTCGCAGAGTGGTTCATGTGTTTTCTGTGGCAAAGCTCGTGAACGACAACACTGTCGAGAGCTTCTTCAGGCAAAAGAACTAAAAGACAGTTGAAATTCAGATTGCCCGCAGAGGAACAGCTTCCCCAGCGTGTGTGCTGGCATCTGATTGCAATTCTGTTATAGTCAACACCAAGCTTCTCAGCGTAAAGCTTCACTCGTTCGGGAATCTTTCTTTTCGCTTCATTTTTAATTTCTTTCAGTTCTTCTTTTGAATAAGGCTTTAAATTTTTCAGTTTTTCCTGTCTTTCTGCATATATCTCCAGATGCTTGTCAATCCAATCTTTTTTCAGCAAAAGAAACCTTTCGATTTCCTTATCTTTCATTCCCAAGGGTGCTCGTACCAGAACATTACCCTCTTTAATTTCAATTGAAATTGATTTTCTCTTACTGCGTGTTACAGAAAATTCCGTCTCATCATTCATGTTACTCTTCACACCCTTTCAGGCAAAAATCATACCGGTTTTCAAGCTGATATTTAAAGAGCGATACTTCATAAAAGTATCGCTCTCGGTATATTTTATTCAGGCGCAGAAATCAAGGAATCCCTTTGCTCCGAAAACCTTGTACACAAAATCGTTCAGACCCTTTAAGGTCTTATTAAGGATTTCCTCAGACTTTTCAGGCTCTGCATCAGGAGCATAAACACCGATTTCAATAAGCATTGCACGGACTTCTTCGATAAGAGCTGTATCCTTTTCATAATCGTTAGCTGTTGATTCAATCATGGCATTTGCTTCATCAAGAAGTGCCTGCTGCTCTGCGGTAAGAACATAGCCTGTTTTCTTGCAGTATTTTTCAAGGTCAGGAATATAGCTTCTGACGAGAGAACTCAGATTTCTTGCATCGTTGAACTGGGGATAATAATATCCGTCCTCTTCAAGGTTATCGCAGTCATCAACTGTTTTGATAACACCTGTTGCAAGATTGAGTGCAAGAGAAAGAGCAGTGTTGTTATATTCGAGTTCATGCTTCTGTTCATAGAAATACCATGAAGATTCTTTGAAAATTGCCGTTGAGATATCAAGGGAGCCGTCAGGAGAAAGTTCTCTGCCCTCAGTATCCTCAAAGACCTGACCGTAGGGAACAAAAGATGTTCCCGGTGCAGTTGAATCAATATTGATAATTTCATCGGAGTTTGTGGTTTGTGCATTCTTCATAAAGCCAAACATACTGTAATCGCTTGTGCATGCACCGAAGGGAAGTCCGTAACCCGCAATAAACGAGAAGGTTACGCCCTCTTTTTCAAGATTTTTCATAGTTTCGGTAAGGTTGCTTTTCGCCTCGTAGAAATCGTCAACCTCTTTCTTCACAACGTCAGAAGAAATACACCATTTGATTTCATCATATCTGTCAAGAGGAGCCATGTTAAGAAGCGACGGTGTAGGTCCGAAAAGGTCTGTTGCAAGACCTCTCAGTGCCATGTCAACAAAATCTCTCAGCACCTGCTTGGGGAAAATCCTAAGAGCAATATTTACTACATATCCCCACGGCTCGCCTACAAGGTCGCCGATAAGTCCGTTATAGAAAAGGTCAGCGGAGTTATCGCAATACTGCTGAGTGAGCATATCTGCGATAATTTCTGTACCGTCCCATGCACCGACTATACCTACAACTCTTCTGATATGGTTTTCGCTGACTGTGGGATATGCGTCCATATATGCCGAAACAACTGATGCGCCCATGCTCATGGGAACGAGCACAACATCCTTTGCACCGACTTTATTATTAGCGATAATAGTTTCTATGAATTCGTGAAGACCTTCAATATTCTTTGATGTGTAGGAAAAAGCACCGTAATTGAAAACGTAAAGGAAATCTTCATAATTTTCGCCGAATTTTTCTTTAGCTATATCCTCACAAGGAATCGCGGAGAAGAAACGTTCTCTCGCTTCACTGCGGTATTCCCCGTTCTCACGCTCTGCCCACGGATATTCAGAGACAGGCATAGCATATCGGGGAGTTACAACTCTCGGGTGAGAATTGCCCTCTTCGTCCACAAGATTGAATTTAAAAAGATTTCTGACAATTGTCTGTACGTCCTCTTCATCGATAATGCAGTGTCTTATAATTCCCGACACAAGAAGGTCGATAACAACGGAAACAATTGCAAATATAGTTTCCGTGTCAGAAAAAGCTTCATCAAAGGAATTGAAAAGGTTCCATCTGGATGAGTATTTTCCTTCTGCTATAAGAGGTGCATAGTTTTCATAGTCCTGAAGTGTTCCGTTTTCAAAAGCATCAGCTTCAGTATAGCTCTCATCAAAAAGATATGAATAACTCTGACCGATACCTGTAACAAAAACTATAAGGCTGTTTTCGCCTTCAACAAACACGCTCTCCATGCTGCTGTCTGTTTTCGTATCCGCCTCAGAATCCGCCTCTGTTGCCATAACAGGTACTGCAATGACAGAAAGAAGCATTGCAAGTGAAAGGATAATTGCAATTATTTTTTTCATTTCCGATTCCTCCCGTAGAGTAAATATATTACAAAGAATATACTAACATTTATCGGCATTTATTTCAATCAAATTCAATAATTTTTGTTTTTTTGCACAAATATAACAATTCTTTTTCAGCAAAACGACCATAACACTTCGGCACAAAAGAAAACCCCGAAGATAAACCTTCGGGGTCTGATTGTGAAGATAAGGAAATTATCTCTTTGAGAACTGGGGTGCACGAC
>CAZDQE010000047.1:0-18286 GCA_964507395.1 uncultured Eubacteriales bacterium
TCAAGCAAATCAACATTTACATATTTAGGGCTGATTCTGCAATCAATTTTAAGTGACGGTCGCGGCATCTCTATGCATTTTGCATACTCATTGATTTTTTTGCGGAACAAGGGAATTTTATCCGTTTCCACCTCAAAGCCTGCAGCAAGTGTATGACCTCCGAAATGGTCAAGACATTCCGACACCGCCGAAAGAGCATCAAAAAGAGAAAAACCTTCAATGCTTCGTCCCGAGCCTTTGCCGATCCCGTCCTTTGTGCCGATGACAAGGCAGGGTCTTGCATACTTTTCCGTAAGCCTTGCCGCCACAATTCCTATAACTCCGCTGTGCCAGTCTTCACCGTCAAGAACAAGAACTCTGTCATAAATCATGTCCTTATTCTTCTCTATTTTTTCCTCTGCCTCTGCGATTATTTTCGTCTCTGTCTGCTGACGCAGTATGTTCGCCTGATTTACTTCTTCTGCAAGCATTTTCGCTTCGTTTTCATCCTCGGAAAGAAGAAGCTGAATTGCTCTTTCTGCGCTTCCCATTCTGCCTGCCGCATTGATTCTGGGAACAATCGTAAAAGCAACATTTGAGGAAGAGAGAGAATGAGAAGACATACCTGCAACTTCCTTAAGCGCCTCAATACCCGGACGTGAAACACCGCAAAGCTTTTCCATGCCGATTTTGACAAAAGCTCTGTTCTCGCTTCTGAGAGGAACAACATCACCTATAGTACCGATGGCAACTAAATCTGCATACTTTTCAAGAACCTCTTCATCGCCGTCGGACAAGGCTTCCACAAGCTTGAATGCAACTCCAACGCCTGCCCACTCACAGAAAAGTCCGTCATAGTCAGTTCTGTAGGGGTCAACAACCGCTGCCGCAGAGGGAAGTGTATCACCCGGTCTGTGATGGTCTGTAATTACAAGGTCCATACCGAGCGCCTTGATTTTTTCCGCCTCTAAAATCGCGCTGATGCCATTGTCAACGGTGATAATCAGGTCCACATCACGCTCTTTTATCTTCCTCACTGCATCAAGATTCATGCCGTAGCCTTCAGTAAGTCTGTCGGGGATATAATACTGAACGTCAGCTCCCCTTTCGCGAAGATAAAGGTAGAGAAGAGCGGTTGAACTGACACCGTCTGCGTCATAATCGCCGTACACCATAATACGCTCAAAGTTTTCAATCGCTCTGCTTATTCTTATAACGGCTTTATCCATATCGGGAAGTTCATAAGGATCAACAAGAAATGTACTTTCGTCGCTGAGAAAAGTTTCAAGCTCTTCCTCGTCTTCAAAATTTTTGCTTGCAAGAAGTACAGCCGCAAAGGGACTCAGCTCGTACCTTTCAGCAATTTCCGCAGCATATTCCTTATCAAATTTTGAAAATATCCATTTCTTGCGACTCATGATTTTTCTCCGTTAAATATAATAGTATATTATACCATAATTTACAATTATCTGCAACTGTTAGCTTTTAAATAATTTATTAAAATCATCACAAGTGCTGCAAAGCCGAGATATCCGAAAACAGGATATATAAATCCGATCAGATCCGAGAAGCCTGCAAGGCTGAGAACAAAAGATGCTGCACACAAAATAATCACAAGAAGTGCTCTTTTGTTTTTCATCTCAGGCTTCTTCATTTCAGTATATGTTACAAGTGCCACAACGCTTGACACAGAAGTTCCCAGCATTCCCCCGAAAAGGAGAAAAGCATAAACATAACCCAGCACGGGACTGATTTTTTCTGCCACGAAAAGCATTGGAAGTTCACTCTTTTCGCTACCCTCAGAAACTGCAATTGAAAGAAGAATTCCGAGAGCAATAAACAAAAGCATCACACCGCCGAGAGATACTCCCACAGGCACTGCACCTTTCTTTTTTACTTCTTTTCCGAGAGGGGTGAGAATTCCTATAGAGCCGAAAATATTATAGGACACAAATGCAAACGCGCTGAGAAGCCAGTTTGAAAGTAAGGGGTTTTCCCCGCTTTCAGGAGACGGAATTTCAGGAAAGCCGTTTTTCACAAGAGAAAACACAGAAATGCCCAATGTCACCGCCACAAGGACAGGCACGAAAGATGAAAAAACGCCCACCATTGCACCCATGCCTTTCACAGCAAAAAGCACACAGACCAAGGACAAGATAAATGCCCCTATCCACTGAGAAACCCCAAACACCTGTTCAAAAAGTGCACCTGTGCCTGCGGTCATAATGACAACAATTCCGAAAAGCAGAACTTCCTGCAAAATTGCAAAAATTTTTCTGAGCACAGGTTTTTCCCACGGAATGAGAATTCTGTCCATTTCATAAACTTCGGTTTTTCTCGCAAGGGAAATAAGGAGAATACCGAAAATCACCTGTAAAAAAACTGCAAGTAAAAGACCTATGTATCCCGATTTGCCGAAAGATGCAAAAAACTGCACAAGCTCCTGCCCCGAAACATATCCTGCGCCCAGGAAACAACCTGCAAAAGTAAAGCATAATTCCAATGAATTTATTTTTTTCATTTTCACACCACCAATAAATTTTATTTTATCATATTCTGTTTTTCACATCAAGTGAATACTTGTAAAACAAAAATTATTGTGTTATACTTTTTTTGAGATAAAAAAACTTAAAGGAGTTTTTCGTATGATTACAAAAATTGAAAACAGCATTTTTTCGGCAGAAATAAAACATGACGGTGCAGAGCTTCACAGCCTTATCAAGAAAGACACAGGCAAAGAATATATCTGGTACGGCAGAGAGGAAATCTGGTACGGTCAGTCACCTATCCTTTTCCCTTTTATCGGAAAACTGCTTGATGACAAATACCGCCATGAGGGTAAGGAATACACAATGCAGAAGCACGGCTTTGCAAGAAAACGCCCCTTTGAGCTTGTTTCAAAGACAGAAACAGAGGCAGTTTTCTTCCAGACTTATGACGAAAACACACTCAGTATGTATCCGTTTAAATTTGAGCTTTTCGTCAAATTTGAGCTTGATGAAGAAGGTCTTAAAGTTACACATACAGTCAAAAACATCGACGATAAAAAGATGTATTTTTCACTCGGCGCACACCCCGGCTTCAACATTGAAGTAGGTGACAGCATTATCTTTGACGAAAACGAAACTCTCGTTACCGAAAGAATCGACTCAAACGCAATCATCGCAGTTTTTGACGAGCCCCTTCTTGATGATGCGAAAGAAGTTGTAATCACAAAGGATATTTTCGTTGAAGATGCTCTTATTCTTAACGGTTTCAAGTCAAAGGGACTTACACTCAAGAGTCAGAACGGCGAAGAAATTCTCCATTTTGATATGGGCGATGCTCCTTTCCTTGGCGTATGGGCAAAACCCGGTGCACCTTACGTCTGCATCGAGCCCTGGTGGGGTGTAAATGATACATACGAAGTGAAAAACGATGTTTCTGAAAAGAGAGGAATCCAGTCACTTGAAGCCGGCGGAGTTTTCGAGTATGCATGGAAAGCGGAGATAAAATAATTTCGTTCTATGGATTTACCAAAAAGAAGACCTGCGAGATTAAAGGATTATGATTATTCCTCACCCGGTGCGTATTTTGTTACGATTTGCACACAAGACAGACGATGCGTTTTTTCTGACATCATCGTAGGGGCGATTCACGAATCGCCCGTTTTGAAACTAAAAAAATACGGAATAATTGCAAATAGTGTTATAAAACAACTTAATAACAGATTTAATATTGAAATTCCAAAATATGTAATAATGCCAAATCATATTCACCTTCTTATTGTTATAACTGATTCGGAAATATTGCGGGCGATTCGTGAATCGCCCCTACGTGGCAGGTCATTGATTGACAAAACAGTAGGATATATGAAAATGAACATTTCAAAAGAAATTCATAAATTTAATCCCTCTGAAAAACTATGGCAACGGTCATTCCATGACCATATTATCCGCAATCAAAAAGATTATGACATGATATGGGAATACATAGACACAAACGTTATCAGGTGGGAAAAAGACTGTTTCTACACGGAATAAAGGCATAAAAAACGGATAACCTTTATCGGGTTATCCGTTAATTTTTTATCACTGAGCCTGAGGCTGTGGTGCAGGTTCAAGACTTCTGTTATAAGCAACACAAAGTGTGTTCATGCTCTTGAGTTCAAGGTATCTTGCAACCAAGGGACCGATTGCAATAAATGAACCGAGAATCATCCAAAGGAGCATTGTCGAACCTGAAATTTCACTGTGCACTCCGTAATGTGTACATGCAGCATTTATTCTTTCAGCTCTGCCGTAGGAATAAACAAGTCCATAGATACCGAATGTGATAAGTGTCAGAAGAACCATTGCAATGATTCCCTTTGTATGCTTGCCGTCATAAGCACAAGCCTTATTCACATCCTTGATAAGCTTGTACTCAAAATAAAGCCCGTAAATCCCTAATGTAACAAGCGAGAGCAGAATAAGTTTGAGCAAGCCTCTGTCTGTTCTGAGTTTTTCCATATTTTTTCCTCCTTCGTGTGTTATTAAGAATTAATATTCTTAATACGAATTTATAATATCATGAGTGTTTTCTTATGTCAATACATTTTTAAAAAATTGTTAACATAAATAATACATGACAAAAAACGGATAACCTTCGGGTTATCCGTTAATTTTTTATTTTGTCCTGAACTCTTTTGAAATTTTGTTTGAATAGTTTTTCCAGAAGCCATAGGCTTTGATTTCGAGGATATATTCTGTGTCGGGTTTCAGTTTTTCGATTTTCTGTGTCACCGTTTCCGGCATATTGTAGAAATAATATCCTGACCACACTGCAAGGTGTCTTTCAATGAGTCCGTCCCCTTTTCTTCTTACCGTGATTTCATAGCCGTTTACATATTCATCATCACATTTTGCCTGCTCGAATGTAACTGTACAT
The DNA here is from genome assembly GCA_964507395.1 of uncultured Eubacteriales bacterium. Taxonomy (GTDB): domain Bacteria; phylum Bacillota; class Clostridia; order Oscillospirales; family Acutalibacteraceae; genus SIG575. The sequence goes on from CAZDQE010000047.1 coordinate 4,888, forward strand.
TCGTTTTCTTCTGCTGCAATTTCAATCTTTTCATCACCTGTGAAATACACTTTTTCAGCATTTGCATAACGCTTTGCCTCTGTGTAAAGGAATGAATCGGGGTCATAGGGAGTGTCGATTTTCCATACTCTGGGGAAGAAATTATCTGTAAGCACATCGTAGGGATAAATACGCACTCTGCCGTCAGCATCAGCTTCAACTATTGTCATCTGTGCCGCATCTTCATCACAGGGCGGAATTGTTCCGTAAATTGTATCAAACTCGTCAAGCTCAAAGTATGAAAGTGTGCCTGTGCCGAGAGATGTGAAGTGCTGCTGGTGGATTGAACGGGGGTCATTGATGGGTGCATGTGAATGACCTGAGAAGTCGATAATCTGAGGATAGTTCATCATCGTGGGTGTAAAATCGCTTTCGCCCCAGAGAATACTGCCGTAAACTGTTGACTGAATGTGGGGATGCTGGAAAACGAAAATGGGCTTTTTCGGGTCATCTGCCGCTGCTTTTTCAAGCTCCTCTGCCATAAACGCAACCTTATCTTCCTTGTATCCTGCACCGTTGTTTGATGAAACTGAGATAAAGTGGAAGCCATTGACTACATTGTGCTGGTCGCCTTTCTGACCGAAAGTTTTTTCAAGACGCTCATAGCCGCCTTCCATTCCGCCGGGACCATGGAATTCATGGCTTGAAATAAGAAGGATTTTCTTTGTTTCCTCTTTTGTGAAATTATCAAGAGTTTCCTTGAACAAGTCCATCTGGCACTGCTCGCCTCTGTTTGCGAAATCGCCTACAACTACGACTGCGTCGAGGTTTTTGTATGTCGGATGCTCACCTGCGATTCTGTAAGCGGCTTTCATAGCCTTTTCCATTCTTTCCGTTTCCTTTGTTCGCTCATCCTTGTAATGAACGTCGCTGACTGCTACAAATCTGAGTACGGGATTAAAATTTTCCATATTTCTCACCTAACCTGTCCTTTACCTGTAATTAAATATTTTGTTGTTGTAAGCTCACGGAGACCCATAGGTCCTCTTGCATGGAGCTTCTGCGTAGAAATCCCTATCTCGGCACCGAGTCCGAACTCTTCACCGTCAGTAAAACGAGTTGAACAGTTGACATAAACTGCTGCCGCATCAATTGATGCACGGAATTTTTCCGCATTTTCAAGACTCTTTGTGACTATACATTCACTGTGTCCTGTTGTGTATTTTGAAATGTGGCTGATGGCTTCATCTGCATCTGCCACAACTTTCACTGAAATTATGTAGTCTAAAAATTCTGTGCCGTAATCCTCTTCTGTTGCAAGCCTGATATCGCCCAGAATTTCCTTTGTTTTTTCACAGCCTCTGAATTCAACACCGCTTTCGTCAAGCTTTGCCTTTGCAAGAGGAAGGAACGTATCTGCAATTTTTTCAGAAACGAGCAAGCTTTCAAGAGCGTTGCACACGGAAGGTCTTTGCGTTTTGCCGTTGTTGAGGATATCCACCGCCATATCAAGGTCTGCACTTTCGTCTACAAAAATGTGGCAGTTACCTGTGCCTGTTTCAATCACGGGAACTGTTGCATTTTTCACAACAGAAGAAATAAGTCCTGCACCGCCGCGGGGAATAAGCACATCAATGCAGCCGTTTAATTTCATCATCTCAGTTGCAGTTTCGCGCGATGTGTCTTCAACAAGCTGCATAATATCCGCTGAAAAGCCTGCTTTCACAACAGCGTCACGCATGATTTTCATGAGAATTTTGTTACTTTCAAAAGCCTCTTTACCGCCACGTAAAATTACTGTGTTACCGCTTTTGAGACAAAGAGATGCGGCATCAACTGTAACGTTGGGACGCGCCTCGTAAATAATTCCGATAACGCCCATCGGCACTCTTACCTTTTCGATTTTCATACCGTTGGGACGTATTCCTCCGCCTACAACTTCCCCTACAGGGTCATCAAGCTTTGAAAGATTTATGCAAGCATCTGCAATTGCTTCGATTCTTTTTTCATTAAGCTCAAGTCTGTCAAGCATTGACTTTGACATGCCGTTCTTCTTCGCATTTTCAAGGTCAATGTTATTTTTTTCAATAATCAGATCAATGTTATTTTTAAGTTCTTCAGAAATTTTAATGAGTGCTTCATTCTTCTTGCCCGTTGAAGCGGTCATAAGTTCCGATTTTACTTTTTTTGCGTTTTCGCCGAGAGTGAGTATGTAACTCATTTTTTCACCCCTTTAAAATATGTTCCGATAGGCTTACCTTCAAGAAGGTCATATAATTTTTCAGGCTTATCGCCGTTCATGATTACCATGTCAATTCCCGCTTCGTTTGCAATTTCAGCAGCCTTCAGCTTTGTAATCATGCCGCCTGTACCGAGAGATGAGCCTGCACCGCCTGCACTCTTTTTGATTTCATCAGTTACGCCGTCAACAACACGAATAAGATGTGCATCCTCATTTTCCTTCGGGTTCTTATCGTAAAGTCCATCAATGTCGGAAAGAATAATCAGCATATCTGCCTTTGCAACCTTTGCCATAATTGCGGCAAGCGAATCGTTCTCGCCCATTTCAAGTTCAAGCTCATCAATGGCAACCGTGTCGTTTTCATTTACAACGGGAATCGTACCCAATTCAAGAAGTCTTTCAACTGCGTTTTCAACATTCTTCTTTCTGTCCTCGAGAAGAACGTATTTTGTAAGAAGGATCTGCGAAACGTTAAGGGAATAATCTGAAAAAAGCTTATCGTAAAGATACATCAGCTCGCACTGACCGACTGCAGCACAAGCCTGTTTTGTAGGAGTGTCCGTCGGCTTCTGAGTCATACCCAGCTTACTCATACCAAGTCCTATTGCACCGCTTGACACAAGCATAATCTGATTTCCTGCGTTCTGCAGGTCTGCCAGAGTTTTGACAAGTCTTTCAACACGTCTGATGTTAAGTCTGCCTGTTTTGTGGGTGAGGGTAGATGTCCCCACTTTTACTACAATTCTTTTTGTTTCCATGTCTGTTCACCTTTAAGTTTCGTCATTAAGTACTGCGTGTGCGCATTTTATTCCGTCAACTGCCGCAGAGACGATTCCCCCTGCATATCCTGCACCTTCACCCGATGGGAAAAGTCCACGGATATTTGTCTGAAAAAATTCATCTCTGAGAATTCGCACAGGAGATGAGCTTCTCGTTTCCGCACCTGTTAAAACTGCTTCAGGCATCGCAAAGCCTTTCAGCATATTGTTCATTTTGAGAAGTGCGTCTGCCAAAGTATCTGTAACTCTCTTTGGCAAAACCTGTCTTAAATCCGCACATTCTACGCCTGTGGGACAAGTAGGCTTAACCGAGCCTAAGCGTGTACTCTTTCTGTTATCAAGAAAATCACCGACAAGCTGTGCGGGAGAAGCATAACTGCTGCCGCCGTGCAAAAATGCTTTTTCCTCAATATCACGCTGTAAAACAAATCCTGAAAGAGGGTTTGAATCGGGAAAATCCTCAGGTTCAATGCCTACAAGGAGTGCTGAGTTGGAATTTTCACCGTCACGGGCAAATTCACTCATGCCGTTTACAACAACTCCGCCTTCGTCTGAGGAAGAAGCCACAACAGTACCGCCCGGACACATACAGAATGTATATGCGCCTCTGCCGTGGGGCGGATGGCACGCCATTTTGTAATCTGCCGCACCAAGCTTCGGATGTCCTGCAAAAGAGCCGTACTGTGCCTTATCTATAAATTCTCTCGGATGCTCAATTCTCGCGCCAACAGAAAAGGCTTTACTCATCATCTGAATACCTTTGTTATAAAGCATCGTTATTGTATCTCTTGCAGAGTGACCTACTGCAAGGAGAAGCGTATCAGTTTCAAAATCTGTAGTCACTCCGTCTTTCTCATAAGTGATGCCCTGAACAAAGCCGTTGAAAACAATAATATCAGTCAGTTTTGCACCAAACAGAATTTCACCGCCCAGAGATATAACCTCACGTCTGAAATTTTTAACTACATCCTTTAATTTATCTGTACCGATATGTGGCTTTGCGTTATAAAGAACATCTTCAGGTGCACCGTGTTTAACAAGCTCGTTCAGACAATGTCTGCAAAGCGGGTCCTTGATGCCCGTTGTCAGCTTGCCGTCAGAGAAAGTTCCTGCACCGCCTTCACCGAACTGAACGTTTGACTCGGTGTTGAGCTTTCTCTCTGTCCAGAAAACGCTCACATCTCTTGTTCTTGTGTCAACGTCGTTTCCTCTTTCAAGAACGAGGGGCTTAAGTCCTGCCCTTGCAAGAGTGAGTGCCGCAAACATTCCCGCAGGACCGAAGCCTGCAACAACAGGTCTGAACGTGCCTTTTCTTTTATTTTCAGGCATTACGTACTCATATTCCTGTATCTCAAGAACATTTTTATTTGAAGAGCATTTTTTGATCACTCTTTTTTCGTCACGCACAAAAACATCAACAGAATAAACAAAGAAAATATTTTCCTTATCACGGCTGTCAACAGAGCGTTTAAAAACTCTGACCGATTCTATATCTTCACTTTTGACTCTGAGCGTTTTCGCCACGGCATTTCTTAAATCCCTGTCCTCACTCTCAAGAGGCATTTTGATTGAATTTATTCTGAGCATTTTAATTTCCTTTCAATTCTGCCGCAAGTCTTGCGGAGCTTACAGCCCAATGAAGATTGAAGCCGCCGCAACGGGAATCAACATCTAAAATCTCACCGCAGAGGTAAAGTCCGTTTATTTTTTCCGACATCATTGTTTCCCCGTTTACTTCACGGGTGCTGACACCGCCCGATGTTACCTGTGAAAACTCAAAGCCTTTTGTGCCCGTAACACAAAATTCAAAGGACTTCATATTTTTTGCTATATTTTCAAAATCTTTTATACTGAGATTTCCTGTCTTTTCGCCGAGGAAAACATTGCATTTTTTAAGCAAAACCTTTCCCATAGCTTTCGGAAGAATACCTGTGAGCAAATTTTCACATTCAAGAGACGGGTTTGCTTTCTGCCTTTCCAGAAGATAAGACACGATCTCTTTTTCCGTCATATCGTTCGCCATGTCAAGATAAATTTTTGCATTTTTAATGTGTGGTGCTCTTGCTAAAAATCTTGACAAATCCATAGCAGCTATTCCTGACAGACCGTAGTCCGCAAAAAGAATCTCGCCTTCTGAAAATCCGATTTTTCTGCCCCCTGCTTCAAGAGTCAGACTACCTTTCACGCGAACGCCCTTAAGAGGCTTTGTATAGCGTGTATCTGTTGTAATCTGCACAAGAGAGGGCGAAAGAGGAGTAATTTTATGCCCCAGTTTTTTCAGAAGCTCAAATCCTGAGCCGTCACTGCCCTGTGATGGTGAGGAGCAGCCGCCGCAACATATAATTACCTGCTTTGCCTCATAATTATTTATTTTAAAGTTCTTTTCTTTCCTGAGAAAATCTACCTTTTCAAATACAATTTCAATTCCAAGTTTTTCTGTTTCAAAACGAAGAGCGTCGAGAACACCTGATGCAGAATTACTCCGCGGATAAACTCTGCCCTCGCTGTCTGAAACCGTCATAAGTCCCAGACTTTTCCAAAAATCAAGGTTTGATTCTGCGGAAAACTTATCAAGAGCGAAAGAAACAAAATCGGGAACATTATAATCATCTGCACTCACTGTCAGATTGTCAAGATTACATCTGCCGTTGCCTGTTGCAAGAATTTTTTTGCCGATTTTTTCAAGCTTTTCAAAAACCGCAACTTCCTTTTCAGGATAGTTCCGCTTGACTTCAATTGCCGACACAAGTCCCGACATACCGCCGCCGAGAACCGCAACATCCCAGACCATTTCTTCCCCTCCTTTTTTAACTGACTTGCCTTTTATTGTATCACTAATTTCTTGTTTTGTAAACAACTAAACGGGAATGTGAAAATAAATTATAAGCCTTCCCCTCCAAGGGTGAAGCCGATATTGCTCTGTCAGATGATTCATACTTTTTGAAACAGCAATTTCATATGTCTGAAATACGATATCTCACGCACATTCGGGCATTTTTCTCTTTGCCATACTTCATGATTTATTAAAAAGCAGCAGAAGTTTAAATAAAAACTCTGCTGCAGTTGATTTCATCTGATTTTTGACGCAACTTTCAGGGCATCATCAATGTGGTTACAGAAATAATTTCTGCCTACCTTATCAAAAAAGCCTGACTTTTTCATTGCGTTCAGTGGCTGAGCATTTACGTGTGACAAAATGAGAGTCACTCCGTTTTCTTTACATTTTTTGTAAAGCTGCTCAAGACTCTGCATTGAAGTTGCATCAATCGCAGGAACACTTCTCATTCTGAGAATAAGACATTTTGTGCAATCTTTCAATCGGATATCGAGAATTTTATCCGCGACGCCGAAGAAAAGAGGCCCGCTGATTTCGTAAACGCGAACATGCTCAGGTACCTTTCTCAGTTCAATGCTGTCTTTATCGTTTGCATCGTCAACATATTCCCAGCCTTTGACTGCCGTTTCCTCGCTCATGCGTTTCATAAAAAGCATTGCCGCCAGAATCATACCAACCTCAATTGCGATTACAAGGTCAAAAACAATTGTAAGAACAAAGGTTGCAGCCATGACGATGATGTCACTTTTCGGTGCAGTTTTCACGATATGTACAAATTTTTTCCACTCGCTCATGTTGTAAGCAACCATGAAGAGGATTGCCGCAATTGTTGGCATGGGAATAAGTTCGGCATAGGGCATAAGGAAAAGCAGAACAAGCACAAGCACTACAGAATGCACCATGCCTGAAACGGGAGTTCTACCGCCGTTTTTCGCGTTTGCCGCAGTTCTTGCAATTGCGCCTGTTGCAGGAATTCCGCCGAAAAGAGCTGACGCAATATTGCCTGCACCCTGTGCCGCAAGCTCCATGTTTGAATTATGCTTTGAGTTTACCATACTGTCAGCCACAACGCATGAAAGAAGTGATTCAATCGCCGCAAGAATCGCAATTGTAAAGGCATCGGGCAGCAGAGCCGTAATTTTGCTGAGGCTCAGGTCCATACCTGAAAAGTCAATTGAAGGAAGGCCTGTAGGAATTGTATAAAGTTCCCCGATTGTAAACACGCCCTCATCAAGACCGGGGATAAGCTTCACCATGAGAGCACCCGCAACGACTGCAACAAGTGAAGGCGGAACTCTTTTTTCAAATTTCGGATAAATTATAAGTATTGCAAGGCATACTGCCCCCACTAAAAGCGCCTGCCAACTGAAAGTTGACATTGCATCAATATTCGCTTCGATTTTTTCAATCGTTTCAACAGGCTTCACGCCTTCTGCGTATGTGAGGCCGAGAAAATCTTTAATCTGTCCGATTAAAATTGTAACGGCAATACCTGCAGTAAAGCCTACGGTGATTGTGTTGGGAATAAATTTAATGAGTGAGCCAAGCTTGAAAACGCCCATAAGAATGAGCATAATACCTGCCATTATTGTTGCAATAAAAAGACCGTCCATGCCCTCTGCCGCGACAATGCCTGCAACGATTGACGCAAATGCGGCGGTAGGTCCTGCAATCTGCACACGGCTTCCCCCAAGAAAAGACACAACAAAGCCTGCCGCAATTGCAGTGTAAACCCCGCATGCAGGCTCAACGCCTGATGCAAGAGCAAGAGCAATTGACAAAGGAAGAGCGATAATCGCGACGATTACACCGGCAATAACATCCTTCAGAAACTGCTCTTTGGAATAAGTCTTCATCACCGAAAAAAGCTTCGGCTTAAGATAAAAGTTTTTCAAAGTATTTCACCTTTTAAGTAAATTTTTCAATAGATTTAATTTTCCGTATCATATTTTTCAGCCTGAAGATCAAACATCTCTTTATATTTACCTCCCAGAGCCATAAGTTCACTATGATTTCCGCTTTCAATGACTTTGCCTTTTTCCATCATGAAAATTTTATCTGCTATAACAGTTGTGGAAAGTCTGTGGGAAATGAAAATAACTGTTTTATCGTCAGCACCGTTAATCATCGCCTGATTAAGCTCGTACTCTGAAACAGGGTCAAGATTTGCTGACGGCTCGTCAAGAATAACATAAGGACATTTTTTATAAAATGCTCTTGCTATTGCTATTTTCTGCTGTTCACCGCCTGAAAGCATAAGACCGTTATCGTCAAATTCTCTGAGAATAACTGTCTTCAGACCGTTGGGAAGATGTTTTCTGAAACCTGCTTTTTCAAGTGCCGTCCACACTCTTTCTTCGTCATATTCTTTGGAAAGAGCAACATTTTCGCCTACTGATGCAGAGAAAATCTGAAAATCCTGAAATACTGCAGCGAAGCGGTTTTTATGTGAAGAAACAGTTTCTTCTCTTATATCTCTGCCTCCTATTTCAATTGAGCCTCCGCTTACATCATAAAGACGAAGAAGCAAATTTGTAAGTGTGGTTTTACCTGCACCGTTATAGCCTACCAACGCTATTTTTTCATAAGGTTTTATTTCAAGATTTATTCCGTCAAGAGATTTCTTATGACTGCCTTCGTAAGAGAAAGAAACATCTTTAAGAGTGATTGTTTCAGGCTCACCGCATGGTGCTGTATGCTTACCGTCTGTGATTTCATTTTTTTCATCAAGGAAGATACGGCATTTATCAACCATTTTTGAACGCTCCGTAAAGCCTCTCAGACCGTAGACCGTCAGGTAAAGCACACCACCGCCGATTTGCACTGCACCGTTGAGTGTTGCTACAAAATCTCCTACACCAAGTGTTTTTGTAACGAGTATTCTGTAGCCGATGTAAAGTGACAGTACAAGCATGAAACCTATGATGTGAATTGATGTTTCCTGAACAAAAAGAAGTTTATTGAGTTTGCCTACAAAACGCTTTTCCGTGGCTATAATATTATCGGCACTTTTTTCAAAGCGTTTCTGAAGAAGGTCTGCAATACCGCTTGTTTTGATTTCCGATGCATACTCCTGAAGATAGAAAACTCTTGAAAAATAGTCGCTGACTCTGTGCCCTTCCGTAACCTTTTCCCTGCGTTTAGTAAGAAGATTTCCCGTATATCTGCCAATTGGAATAAATGCAGTTGCCGATACAACAACAATAAGAAGTGCCCACGGGTCAATTGTGAAAATAAGAGAACCGATAAGAATGAAAGATATAATTTCTTCTATGTATCCCTTTACAAGGTCAAGCATGTTCTGAATGTTATCGGCTGAGTTTTCAACAGCAAGGATAAAATCTGCGTAGTATGAGGGACTGTCGTATTTTGCAAGGTCAATTGAAGCAGCTTTTTTATAAAGCATTGATTGTATCCCTAAGTCAAGCTTTTCTTTTGCCCTTGAAACAAACAGTTCAGCAAAAAGAGCGTTTGACACTTCACCTATAACAAGAACGGCCAACATAAGAGATATACCGAGAATTATTTTCTTTGTATCTCCCCCACGCTTAACCTCGTCAATAACGAATTTCACCCCTATTACGGAGACAATACGTGTCGGAAGGTTAATCATAATGTGCATAATAATTTCACCGATAACATACACAGGTGAAATCCTGAGCATCAGCTTCATCATGTATAAGACATTTGAAAAGCCTCTGCTTTTTGTCTTTTTCATTGCTCAGTCACACTCCCTTCCGAGTCCTTGTAACTTGAAGCCTGAAGATTAAACATTTCTGCATATATTCCCTGTCTTTGCATCAGTTCATCATGAGTACCGCTTTCCTGAACCGTTCCGTTACCGAAAACATAAATTTTGTCGGAAAGCACAGCACTTGAAAGTCGGTGGGAAATATATACAACTGTTTTATTTTTTGTTGCCTCAATGAGAGTTTCGTACATTTTGTATTCAGCCACAGGGTCGAGAGCAGACGACGGCTCATCAAGGACTGCAAAATCATAATCCTTTGCAAACATTCTGGCAACGGCAACCTTCTGCTGTTCGCCGCCTGAAAGCCCCGTACCTTTTTCGTCAAATTCACGGGTAAGAACTGTGTTTTCTTTTTCAGGCAAACGGCTGACAAATGTGTGGGCTCCGCTGTTTTCAAGAGCCTTTGCAATTTCTGAAATTTCTTCTGCTGTTTCAACCTCTTTGCAGATAACATTTTCTGCAACAGACAATGCAAAAACTTTGTAATTCTGAAAAACTGTAGCAAATTTTTTCCTGAGAGATTCAAGGTCATATTCCCTTAAATCTACACCATTATAGAGAATTACACCCTCCTGAGGGTCGTAAAATCTGAGAAGAAGTTTGACAAATGTTGTTTTACCTGCACCGTTGTGACCTACAATTGCAGTAGTTTCACCTTTATTGAAAATTACGCTTATATTTTTAAGGGTTGGTTTTTCCGCACCGGGATATGTGAAAGTAACGTTTCTGAACTCAAGTGTTTCAAGTTCCTCTGCTTCTTTACTTCCGCCCACAACCTTTGACTCATATTCAAGAAAGGCTCTGAGATTTTCAAAATAAAGAGCTTCTTTTCTTGTGGTATTGATTGCCGAACCCATATCGTTGACGATGCCTTTTATGTTATCCATTGCAGTCATGATAACGGAGAAGTCTGCAAGATGAAGATTTTTCTTCACTGCATACCTGTATGTAGCATAAATGTAAGCGATTACAACGGGAAGTGCTCTTCCGAACAAACCTGTGAAAGTTTCAAGGAATGCGGCTTTGCAGCCGTATTTTTTTATAATTTCCCTGTTGTGACTGACCGCTTGTGTGTATCTGTCGTGGAGAATATCAAGAACAGAAGACGTTCTCATATCCTTTGAAAAATCTTTGAGATAAATAACACGCTTTACATAAGCTTTTGTTCTTTTGTTAAACGTCATTTCTCTGTCTTTTTTCACTTCAAGTCTGCCTTTATAAGATTGTAAAATAAGCATGGGCAGAATGAGAAGAAGAATGAGAAGAATTTTCGGGTCAATTGAAATTACGTATGCCGCAATGAAAATGCCTGTAAGTGCATCGGCAAAAATGCTTGTGTAATTAAACACAAACTGCAGATAGTGATTTTCCGTAAGAATTTCCGTTGCACGTTTATAGCGGTCAAAAAACTCCGGATTTTCGTAACATTCAATATCAACTGTTTTTGCCTTTTCGAAAATCTTTTTGTTGAGATTTTTATAAAATACCTTTGATTTTATGTTTAAGAGCCAGTCGAAAAAATTGTTTGTGAATTTTGATAAAACACCTGCACCTGCAAACATAATCACGGTGAAAACAAAATCCTTGTATGTACCGTTTCCCTCAATGATTTTCAACACCATTCTGAGAAAAAGAATTTCCTGTATAAAACCTGTAAAAAACCAGTTGCCTATCATTGAAATAACCTGAAAACTGATAAATCCCGGAGCACAGTCTTTTATGGTTTTCACGGCATAGAAAACGTTTTTCATAATACCTGATTTTTCTTTTTTGTTTTTCATCTTCTCACCTCGTTTTTACGAAAAAAATTACGATGAAATCTAATACGGGCAATTCTCCGATTGCTCCCACGTATGTTCAATCGGTGTAATATAAAATTCTGCATTCTGCACTCAAAAAGCCTCACAACACATTATTGCATTGTGAGGCTCGTTTCAATTAGTTTCTTCTCTTATTATCTCTGCGGAAGTCCTTTTTGGGACGGCGGGGAGCATCTGAAATCTCGTTTTCGGGAACTAAGCCTTCAACCTCGATAAGTGCTTCACGGCGAGAAAGATTAAGTCTGCCCTGCTCGTCGATTTCGCGAACCTTGACGATAACCTCGTCGCCTACATTTACAACATCCTCAACCTTTTCTGTTCTCTTGACATCAAGGTGGCTTACGTGTACAAGACCTTCTTTACCGGGTGCGATTTCAACGAATGCACCGAAATCCATGATTCTTGTTACAACGCCCTTGTAGATTGCACCGACTTCGGGGTCATTACCGATTGTTTCAACGATTGAAAGAGCACGTCTTGCATCGTCAATATCAATTGCCGAAATGAAGATCGTACCGTCTTCTTCAACGTCAACCTTACAGTTACATTCAGCACAGATCTTCTGAATAACCTTACCCTGTTTACCGATAACTTCTGCAATCTTGTCAACGGGGATTTTTGTTGTGAGCATTTTGGGAGCATATTTTGAAAGCTCACTTCTCGGCTCTGCAATAGCCTTGAGCATGATTTCGTCAAGGATATAAAGACGAGCCTTGTATGTCTTTTCAAGAGCTTCCTTGATGATTTCGGGAGTAAGACCGTGAACCTTAAGGTCCATCTGAATTGCTGTGATACCCTTGTGAGTACCTGCAACCTTGAAGTCCATATCGCCGAAGAAGTCTTCAAGACCCTGAATATCAACCATTGTCATGAAACGGTCGTCCTCTGTAACAAGACCGCATGAAATACCTGCAACGGGAGCCTTGATGGGAACACCTGCTGCCATAAGTGAAAGTGTTGAACCGCAGATCGAGCCCTGTGATGTTGAACCGTTTGATGAAAGAACTTCTGACACAAGACGGATAGCATAGGGGAACTCTTCAACTGAGGGGATAACGGGAACAAGTGCTTTTTCAGCAAGTGCACCGTGACCGATTTCACGTCTGCCGGGACCTCTTGAGGGCTTTGTTTCGCCGACTGAGTATGAGGGGAAGTTATAGTGGTGCATATATCTCTTGCTGTCCTCGCCGTCAATGCCGTCAAGAAGCTGTGCATCACTTACAGGACCGAGAGTTGTGATTGTAAGAACCTGTGTCTGACCTCTTGTGAACATGCCTGAGCCGTGAACTCTGTCGATAAGGTCAATTTCTGCTGCGAGAGGTCTGATTTCGTCAATGCCTCTGCCGTCAACACGCTTGCCTTCGTCAAGAAGCCAGCGTCTTACGATATATTTCTGAAGCTTGTAAAGGCAATCGTCGATTTTTGCGATTTCCTCAGGATAAACTTCATCAAATTTTTCATGCACTGCATCGTAGATGGGTTTAAGTCTGTCATCACGGACACGCTTGTCATCTGTGTCGAGAGCGGTCTTAACGTCTTCAATTGCGAAATCCTTGATTGCGTTGTACATTTCCTCTGAAGGGTCGTTTGAGGGGAAGTCAACCTTAGCTTTTCCGATCTCAGCCTTGATGTTATTAATGAACTCAACAACCTTCTGGTTTTCCTGATGAGCAAACATGATACCGTCGAACATTGTATCATTGGGAATTTCGTTACCTGCAGCTTCGATCATTGCAACAAGGTCTGCAGTAGAAGCAACTGTAACGTACATTTCTGATTTTTCTTTTTCTTCTGCTGTGGGGTTAATAACAAACTTGCCGTCAACAAGACCGACTACGCAGCCTGCAATGGGGCCGTCCCACGGAATTTCCGAAATTGAAATTGCGATCGAAACACCGAGCATTGCTGTAATTTCAGGTGAGCAATCGGGGTCAACTGACATAACTGTTGCAACAACGCCTACATCGTTTCTCATATCCTTGGGGAAAAGAG